>JALULR010000072.1 GCA_027056155.1 DHVE2 group archaeon | reverse complement strand
GTATTGCGCTTTATAATATGAAGAGATACGAAGAAGCTGTAAATTATCTATTTGAAATAAAAGAAGCAGGTGGGAAGCGGGTTTATTATCTCACACTTAGCCTCATCGCCTTAGGACGCTACGAAGAAGCAAATGACATACTTTCGGGCATGGAAAGCGAGGCAGGGGACATGCTGTATTACCACGGGCTAGTGTATTACAAGCTCGGTAAATATAAAGAGGCAATTGAGAAGTTCAACGCGTATCTATCTTCCAGCGAGGAGGTACAGCAGAAAGAAGCGTATATTTATTTGGGCATGGCGTACTACAATATAGGGGAGTTTGAAAAAGCTATATCCTCTCTGAGCAAGGCTGAAAATGTAAGTGATGAATCTTATAAGTATGAGGCTCTCGCATTTTATAAGATGGGCGACTATTCCAATGCACTAAGGTTCTTTGATATTTGCAGGAAGAAAGAGATAATGGAGCCAGAGCTATGGTTCATGTACGGCAAGTGCTTGGAAGAGCGCGGCGAGAGCGGATTAAATAGTTTTCAACTTGCATGGGATAATGGTTTTAGAAATCCTGAGGTTGCATACTTGCTAATGCGGGGCTACTATGAGGCAGGAGAGCTAGAGCGCGCTGGAGAGTATGCTAAAGCTGCTGTAGAGTATGGCACTGAAGCAAAGCTTTACGGGGCAAAGGTGCTCTACGAGCTAGAAGATTATGAGGGTGCATTGAGCATAATTGGCGAAGAAACTGATGAAAAAGCCAAGTTGCTAAAAGCAAAGATATTTTTGAAGACGGGAAGCTTGGAGCAGGCGGAGAGCTTGCTAGAGAGTCTTGCTCGCATACCCGAAGCTGCGTATTACCTAGTTAAGTTACTTATCGAGAAAGGTGAGTACGAGAAGGCAGAGCAGTATTTTGAGATTGCTTCTGAGCATGGCAATATCGCCAGAGAGAAGATGGTTGCTTATTATAACCTCGGCTCTTGGGAGCGCGTGATAGAGAACGGTATCGAGCTTATAAACGCGGGTGAGGACATTAGCGAGGCTACTGAGATGGTGGGCTTTGCGTTTTACAACCTTGAGAAATACGAAGAGGCGATAGAGTACCTGAGCAAGGTTGATGTTAAGAATGAGAATATAAACCGCGCACTTGGCATGAGCTACTACAAGCTCGGAAAATATAAGGAAGCAATAGAATTTTTGAGCGGTGCTGGTCCAAGCATAGAGCTTGGTATGTGCTATTATAATCTTGAAGATTACGAAAACGCACTTGCTGTGCTATCACAGGTTGAAGATGAGAATGCTAGAGTCTATGCGGGACTAAGTGCTTACAAGCTTGGCAGATACAAAGAGGCAGTAGAGTATCTTCAAGGAAAGGAAGAATATAAAGAAGAGCTTGCTACGAGCTATTTTATGCTTGGAGAGTATGGCAAAGTAATAGAGTTAGCACCTAAGAACAAGAAGATACTGGGCATGGCGTATTACAACATGGGTGATTACGAGCATGCAAAGAGTACATTGGAGGCGATAGAGAGCAAAGATGCAGACGATTACCTATATCTCGCGCAAGCATGCATGGAGCTTGAAGACTACGATACAGCACGTGAATATTTTGTGCTTGCTAAGAAGGAAGGATATGCAGGAGATACCTCGGTGTTTGAAGGCATAATCGCGTATCATAAGGGCGAGTACAAAACTGCGGTCTCTCTGCTAAAGAATTACAACGATGATGAAACCAAGAAAATGTACGGCATAGCGCTTTATCAAATTGGAAACTTAAAGCTGGCAAAAGATGTGCTCGCTACTTTAAGTGATAGAGACTCAAGATACTATTATGCGAGAACCCTTGAAGATAGCGGGGGCAGAGCTAACATAGAGGCTGCAAGGGACATATTTTTAGAGGTTGGTGCAGACAAAGATGCGGCTTTATGGAGTGTGAAAATAGGGGAGTATGATAAGGTTCTGAGCATAATTGGCTCTAGCAATGAGCCTGAGCTAGCACCAATAAAGTTTGAGGCATTGATACGACTTGGCAAGCTTGAAGAAGCGAGCGAAATATATCCAAAACTAGACGACGATGCAAAGCGTAAGTTTGCAAAGGATATGGCAAAAGGGTACATAGAGCTTGAAAGATACAGCGATGCTCGGTCACTTATTGATAGGTACTATGAGAAGGATTCAGAGTGGATGATACTTAAAGCAAAGGTGCATATTGCCTCGCGGGAGCTTGAGCAGGCGCTCAAAGAGCTGCGCTCTGCCAAGAAAATCGACCCGCACAATGTAGAGATATCGCGGTACCTTGTGCCGCTGTATATCAATGCTGGAAATATGCAAGAGGCGCTTAAAGAGGCGAAGATAGCCACTGACGCTTATCCTGATGATGCTCAAATGTGGTACTATCTAGGCTTGATATACTTCAAGAAAAACAAGATGAAAGATGCAATAAGTGCGCTTAATAAGAGCATAGAACTCGACGACTCGCTAGTAGATGCAAAGAAGCTGCTTGCTGGCATATATGTAAAGAAAGAAGATTACGAAGATGCACATAAATTGTTATCCGGTATAATTCAGGAGGTGGAAGATAGGGATATGCTAATTATGCTTAGTGTAAGCGCTTATGAGATGGGAAATTATGAGCTTGGACTCGAATACATAGATAGAGCCAATGCCCTTAGGCGGGACCACATGTCTCTGTATTACAAAGCGCTCATTCTTGCAGAGCTAGGCAGAAAAGACGAAGCAATAGAGATATTAAAAGAAGTGCTGCGTATGAAGCCGGACTTTGTAGATGCGCGCAAGCTAATGGGTATGATAATGGGAGGTGAATGAGCATCTCAAAAAGAGGAAAAAATAGGAATCATTCGAAAAATCACAAAAAAAGTAAAAATAAAGATAAGATAGATGAAAATATAGAAAATGCAGAGGTTAACAACAATTTAAACGACCCACAAACATCAGATGCACATAAAGTAAACACTAAAGATAATAAAGATGCAAACACTCAAAAAGAGAATGATGAGTCAAGCAATGGAGAAACAAAGCCAGATAGTGCAAAGAACGAAAAAGAGACAGAAGAAAAGCAGAATGTGAGGCAAGTAAACGATGAAAAAAATGAAGAGCAGAATAAGGCAAAGGAGAGTAGCAGCGCTGAGAGCAATGATTCAGGAAAAGAAAGTGAACCGGAGGCAGTGCGTAATAACGATAAAAATAAAATAAATGGCGAGAATGAGGAT
>JALULR010000071.1 GCA_027056155.1 DHVE2 group archaeon | reverse complement strand
GAAGATTGGTTGGCTAATCGATTACTACCGTACAGAGCTATCAAAGTACCCGAACCTAACAATGCACCACAAGCGCGCTCTCAAGCAAGATGTGCTCGACTTAGACCCAGAGGCAGTAATAATAGCCACAGGTGCTAGGCCATTCATACCGTGCCCGCCCCTGCGCGATTTTGTGTATTTATTTGATGATGTACTTCGAGGAGAAATCGAGTTTAAAGGCAAGAAAATAGTTGTTGGAGGCGGAGGTTTAGTGGGCTGCGAAACTGCAAGCCTGTTAGCAGAAAATAACAAAGTGACAATTATAGAAATGCTTCCAGAGATTGCCATGGGAATGGAGACCCTCTCTAGAAAACAGCTTATCAAAGAGCTTAAAGAAAAAAATGTGAACATTATGACTTCTACAAAGATAATCGACTTATCTCGTAGCGGGGAGATTATAGTAGAGCAAGAAGGAGAGCAAATGCTTCTTGAAGCTGATGCGCTTATTGCTGCTTTTGGTTCCAGGCCCTTTGTGCCATTTACCTTCAATGACATACCCACACACATAATTGGCGATGCAAAAAGTGTGCGCAGCATCTACGCAGCCACCAACGAAGGGTTCAGAGTCGCTTTAACCATCTAACCTCTTTTTAAAAAAATTGAAATACTTTCAAAAGATGTAGTATTATGCAAATTCCAGAGAATATGCCAGAGCACCTGAAAGAAGAGCTAGAAAAAAAGGGAGGAATTATCCAAATTCTCGAAGAGCTTCCAAGCGAGAGCGAATTAAAAAACATGGCAAAGATTCATCAAGCACTATCTGATAAAAATCGCCTCAAAATAATGTTTTTTCTGTATCATCAAAGTGCGTGCGTGTGCTTGCTTCGAGAAATTACCTCGCTTGCATACTCCAAGCTATCATATCACCTTAAAGTGCTTAGAGCAGTTGACCTAATTGATTACAAAAAATCCGGAAACTATCTAAATTACTCGCTCACTGATTTCGGAAAATTCTGCATAGAAAAATGCATAGCCGTCTCTAATAATTACCAAAAACAAAAGTAGCGCATGTGAATTTTCAAACGCTTAAAACTCGGAAGACGAAGATACATAGAACAAATTAAAAATTTTTGTGACTCACCTCCATACGAGCGAAAACAAACTTTGTATGTGCATTCTGCGCCCTCCATGGGGTGCTTGCTCGCATCTGCCGATGCTCGTGAACCCACGCTCCTTACTTGTTTAAAAGTAAAAGCGCCGGGGGTGGGACGAGCGAAATTCTGAAAGAATTTTGCGAGTAAATCCCCAAGAGAGCGTAAGCGAGCGCCGGGGGTGGGATTTGAACCCACACTCCCAATTAAGGGAACCAGCTCTCCAGGCTGGCGCCTTACCTCTCGGCAACCCCGGCCGTATTTGGTGAAATCGCTACCTGTATTTTAGGTTTGTGAATCACTCCACGTATATCGCCGGCTTGAGCGGCACCGCAAACCTTCTCTTGCCCTTCGGGTCATAATCGCCATTGATTACAATTTCTGCGCCAAGCTCGCCACGCATATACTCTCTTTCTCTGCTCAGCACACTCGCTTCGTCAATCTTGAGAAACTTTAATTTCTCTTTGAGCAATCTCTTGACAAATTTTGCAACTTCGCCTTTATCCGCATTAACATTAACTTGCATGGCCAAGCGCATAGCATCTTTCGGCGAGGCATCTTTGAGCGCTTCAAATACCTGCCATTTCCACGGCTCTGCAGTGTAAATGTATATGCGCTTTGGCTCTATCTTCGCCACCCGCAAAATTTCCTGCACGTCGTTAATCACATCGTCCACAAACTTCAGCTCCGCCTCAACTTCATCGTTTATAAACTCCGCTCTGGGCGCGTTCAATTTCTCCAAAGAGATGTAGGTACCGTAGCCCATGCGATGCCATAGCTCTTCAGCCACATGCGGCGTGACCGGCGAGATGAGCTTAAGCCAGTCCTCAAGCACATTTCTTACAATTCTCTTTCTCCGCTCTTCTCCCGCCCGCTTCTCATAATACTTCAAATCGTTGAGAAGATAGAAAAACATATTGAGCATTGCGTCTCTTATTTTCAGCTCTTGCATAAGCGTGATTGCCTCGCTATATAACCTGTAGAACCGCGACAAAAACCACAAGTCATAGCGATTAAACTCCGCTATCGGCTCTTCTCCGATGCTCTCCTCCATTATGCTCACAAGCCGCTCAAACCTTCTGCGAAGCGATGCCACCTCACTCTCTTTCCAGTCCATCACAGTGTCCAAATCCGCAGCCACCGCACAGTACAGACGAAATAGGTCCACGCCGTACCGCTCTGAAATGTGGGCAAGAGGTATAACATTGCCCTTGCTCTTGGATATCTTTGCACCTTCTCGAATCATTAGCCCGTTGAGAGATATGCCACCGGGCCAGTTTTGCTCGGGAAATATAGCAACATGATGCATTATGAAAAACGCAAGGTGATTGCTCATATGCGCAGGGGCAGTATGGCGCAGGTCATTGGGATACCAGTACGCAAACTCTGTACGCATTCTCTCAATTATATCTGGTGCTATGCCCGTATCTTCACTCACCTCCGCGGCAGTGCCCTTGCCGAGAAACACGTAATCAAACAGCGCCTCTGTGAGCTGCTCATCTTTTATATTTTTCTCTCTGATAATATGAGCAATTGTGTAAAACGCCATGTATATCGTAGAATCGCTCAAGCTCTCAATTATCCAGTTACTATCCCACGGAAACCTCGTTCCTAACCCACGCTTGCGAGCGCATGGTCTTCGGTTCAGCCAGTCAATTATCCCATGCATCATGTCCCTGTACTTTTCAGGGCGAAACAGCATTTTGTCCGTCTCTTTGTGTCCTAGCTCTTTCCACCACTGCTGCGAATAATCTATAAACCACTGCTCTTGCAGCACAGCAACTATTACCTTATTTCCGTTTCTAGTCACCGCCTTGCGAGAGGTTTCGTAGAACAAGTCCGCCTTCTTCCTCGCCTTTAGCCATTCTTTAACCTTGTCCTTGATTTCTTTTATTTTTATGCCCGCAAACTTGCCACATTTTTCGTTTAGCACACCAGTGTAAAACTCGTCTTTGTAAATTATCTGAGTGGCCTCCTCCAACCTCGCATCATTCTGGTCCGCTATGTGCATCTTCTCGCATATGTCTTTGGCGGGCATGTCGTAGCCCTTGATTTCAATTATTTTGATTGGCGCTATCTCTTTTACTAACTCTTCTAT
>JALULR010000070.1 GCA_027056155.1 DHVE2 group archaeon | reverse complement strand
GTAATAAAAAATGAATAATTACGCGGGCTACTATTCAAATATGCGGTTTATGAACCAATCTACATCGAATTTCATTAAGTCTTCGTAATTTTGTCCTGTACCTAAGAATATCACCGGCTTGTTGATTTCATAAGCGATGCTTATTGCCGCGCCTCCTTTTGCATCGGCATCTATCTTGGTCAGTATTATTGCATCTACTCCAACCTCGTTGTCGAAGGCTCTTGCTTGCTCTATTGCATCGTTACCCGCCAGAGAATCCCCTACAAATATGGTGAGATTCGGCTTAGCCACCCTCTTGATTTTTTTCATTTCGTCCATCAAGTTTCTGTTTGTTTGCATGCGCCCCGCGGTGTCTATTAGCACCACATCGCGATGTTTTGCCTTTGCATGCTCTATTGCATCGTACGCCACCGCCGCCGGGTCACCGCCTGCCTGGTGCTTTATTACTTTCACCCCGAGATTCTCTCCGTGTATGGATATCTGTTCTATCGCCCCAGCTCTAAATGTATCCGAAGCGGCAATAACCACCGTGTGCCCATGCTCCATAAGGTACTTGGCAAGCTTTGCAATTACCGTAGTTTTTCCTGTGCCGTTCACGCCTAAAAACATTATAACGCAAGGCTGTGGGCATTCAGATATGAAAGAATCAAAATCAAATTTTTTGTTTAGAATCTTTTTTAGGGACCTTTTGAGTGTTTGCTCTATAACTCCACCAATGTCCGTGCCCATCTTTACTTTCTTACCAACAAGCTCTTTCTTTATATCCGCTTTGAGCTTTTCTATTACATCTACGGCTACATCTGCTTCCATCAGTGCAATTTCCAAGTCCCATAAAAATTCGTCAATCTTTTCCTCTTTGAGCTTCTTGCCAATTCCCGAGGTGAACTCCTCGGATAGCTCTTCGTTTGCCTTCTTTCTAAGATTTCGTATTTTCTCCTTAAGGAGCTTGAACATTCTGCCTCTCCTCTATGTATTTTCTGTAGCCTTCTTCAACTTTAGCGCTTAGCATAGCGTAATTCTCCTGCAACTTGTACATGTCCGTGATAAGCTTGTTTTTCAGCTGCTCCATATCTTCCATTCTTGCTTTGAGTTTTTCTATTATTGCGTCATTGCCCAGCTCTGTGAAATAATTGTTGCCAATTGTAATAAGCGCTTTTTTCGAGGAGATTTTTGCGCCTATGAATACTCCCGCGCCAATGGGTATTAGAATCTCATCATTCTCCAAGTCTTTGTAGTGCTCCATGGTCTCTATAGCGTTTTTATGCTCTTGAGCCGAAAGCTCTAATGCTTCAATTTGCTTTTGAAGGTTTTCAATATGCGCCTTTAGTGTTTCTAGGGTTGCAATGCCTTGCTCTATCTCATTCTCATTCATTAGTATCCCTCGTTGCATACTTGACCGTGGGATCATTGGATTCCTCTGGCTTAATTTCGCTTACATTTTTAATGTCTATCAGCCTTCTCTTTATACCGTACTTGCTTCCAAGAAGTGAGTATGCTCGCTCTAGTGCCGCATCTTTATCTTCCGCTACTACGTCTTTTGAGAATCTATGCCATGTTTTGCCTTTTGGGGAGTATAGCCATTCAACTCTGAATACCTTCATCTCAATCACCGAGTGGTTAATGGAGTTAACAATTTATATTTTTGCATGGCCAATTTGGCTGTTTCACTCTATCTTCTCAATTTTAGATTTTTTATACACGCTAATTAGCTGCAGGAGCAGTATGCCTGATGCAAGTGCAATGGCATCTACAGTAAAATCCACAGGGTCGCAACTGCGGCCCGGTACAAAGTATTGATGTATTTCATCGCTCGCTGCGTAAACCACACCAAATGTGTATGAGTAATATGGATTTTTTAGCCAATAGATTATCGTGAGAGAATACAGAAAATAAAGCACAAAATGAAATGCAAGAGAGTACGGTGAGACTTGCGACGGTATGCTGTTTCCCGGTATTGATGAAATACCAAATATTAGCGCAGAATAGAGAATTACAGGTATGTATTTAAGCACCCTTTTCATAGCGCAACCTCATTAATTCTTTGTTTCTGCGTATTATGTAAACGCCGAATATGAATAGCGAGTACAATATACTCAACAACACAATTATGTAGCCACCACTATAATAAATGAAATACTGAAACAACTGATTTGGTCGCTCGCGAATTATCTCTCCGTACACAGGTGGCTTGTTATGCGCAATTATTTTTACAGCGTATATGCCTTTCCCGGGATTTACTGTAAATGTGTAGTGCGTGTGACCATTGGATACTGTGCCATTCACGCTCCCGCTAGCAACAGTTTTTCCCGTTACTGTGTTATTTATCTGATAGTAAAGCGGCTCGTTTGTTGCCTCGTTCACCGTGACGTCAATCTTAGCGCTATGATTGAAATCGGTGGTAGAATACGGTACAATTTTAATTTCTACCCCATTATTAGAAAATTCTTGCATTTCCACATTTGCAACTTGATATGAGAATATGAAGAAAAACAGCACAATACCTATGATTATAGCCGGTATGCCCAGCCCAAGGCGCTCTTTGGTTTTCCAGACCATCAAAAACTTGAAAACTAAGAACACAAATATGGGCGATAGCACCGTTAGCAGCCACCCTGCAAAAAATGAACCAGTAACAACTAGTATGGCTATGACAAATGATATGGGGCGCTTGTATTTTTCAACGCTCTTTGGAAGCTCCATGGGTGCCAAAATAAAACAATGTATTTAAAAATATGTACGGTGCAGATACAAAATCATAGTATTAGGAGAAATAGCATAGTTATAAGATGATAGCAAAACCATCATATCGGAAAAAAGCAGAAGTTATATGCTTATTTCAGCACCGCGCTCAAAATGATGTATTCTATAATCGCTATTATTATCGTGAAAAAGCCAAAAATGAAAAGAACAAGCCAATTAGAGTAATAATCCAAAAGATATCCCAGCAGTGGTAGCGCTATAACTATTGGGAGAGTGAGAAAGATGTCTTTGAGGTTGTTTACCTTTGCTCTTATATTACGCGGTACTAGTTTTTGATACCACACGCTATATGGTATGTTAATTATCTCCGAAAATATGCCTTTTATGAACAATGCTGTAACCATTGCTAAAAACAGTATGCCTGTGGGAAATATAAGAGCAAATGATGCAAACAGCATAACGCAACCTTCTCCAATGGAGCCGATAGCAAGATAATTCAGCAATTTGCTTTTTCTATTTTTAGCTATTATTAAGC
>JALULR010000069.1 GCA_027056155.1 DHVE2 group archaeon | reverse complement strand
CTCACCTTTAGCTTAGTAATGAGTGTCATAAAAAACTACAAAGAAATACGAATGTCTGATAGAAGGCGTGTTATTCTCGATACAATAAATGAATTTTTGTATGAGATTCGCGGAGATGTGATTGTCGATAAGCGTGTACGTGTTGATGGCGAGAATCTTATGGTGGGTGAGAAGAAATTTAAATTAGGCGATGAAGTGTATCTACTTGGATTTGGAAAAGCTGCTGGAGAGCTGGCACTTGGACTCTCAAAAAAGCTTGGCTCGCGGCTCCGCGGCGGCATGATAAACACAGACCATTATTTGGAGATTGAAAAAGTGCAGGTTAATTTGTGCTCACATCCCTTGCCAGATGAGCAGACTGTGGAGCATTCAAAAGAGCTCGTGGATTATTTAAATGCTTTGGATAATGATGCCACAGTTATATTTCTTGTTACCGGTGGTGCCTCATCGCTTTTTGAGGTTCCAAATATGCCGCTTAGTGAGTACCGTAAAAGAGTGGATGTGCTTATGCGCAGAGGTGCAGATATAGCAACGCTCAATAAATTTCGGAGCAAAGTATCATTGGTTAAAGGAGGAAAGCTCGTTTCAAAGCTAGCGATTAACTGGCTCTCTCTTATTTTGTCTGATGTGATTGGACCTCCGCGATTAGTTGGCTCGGGTCCCACTTTTGCGAGGGGCTACGAGGATAGAAACATAGTTTTGGCGGATAACTTTTATGCGCGTGAGCTCTTTAAGAGCGTTGCTCTGCGTCGTGGTGCTGAATTGGAGGTGCAGCATGAGCCTATTGTGGGCGATGTGAATCAGGCGGCAATGCACATTGCTCGTAACTGCAATAAGGCAGTATTTGGCGGTGAGGTTACAGTATCCACTGGCCCAAATGCGGGTGTGGGTGGAAGGAATCAAGAGCTTGCACTTTTAATCTCAAAGATTATCAAAGGCACAGATAGGCTGTTTTTGGCGCTGGGCACGGACGGTAAGGACGGTAATTCGGAGGCTGCAGGAGCACTGGTAGATGGGCGCACTGCGGGTATAATTGGAGAAGAGAATATAGCTGCTAGCTTGAGAGCCCACAATTCAACTATGGCACTGAAAAGAGCTAATGATTTGATAGTAACGGGTTCTACAGGTACCAATCTTGCGGACATATACGTTTGCTGGTAAAGCTTAAAATAAATGTTTCAATTTGCGTGCTTAAATGAGCAATATATTACAAGTCCTCGCAGCAGTATTCGTGCTGTTTTTTCTTCCCGGCTATACATTTATAAATATGTTGTTTCCCAAGCGTGGTGAGCTTGACTTAGAGTATGACCAGCTATACCGTGTAGGTCTTGGAATGGGTATGAGTATCGTCATCTCAATTCTTACAGGGTACGTGCTGGGATATTTGGCGTTATTTTACGCTATATATCTATGGCTTGCACTTTTAAATCTCTCTATTCTGTTTTTTTTGATAGGCTTTTTTAGAGGAGGTTATCCAACCATTAGAAACTACATGGGGCTTAGCAAAGAAGATAAGCATGACCGTATACTTATGCTTGAAAATCTCCTAAAAGACAGGAAATTAGAGGTAAAAAAGCTTGGAGAGTTGGAGCGTCTCATACGCATTAATCCAAAGAGCAAGAATCGCGATAAATGGGAGGAAGAGCGCAAGAAAGTGCTTAAAAAGCTACGTGACTTAGATGAAGAAATTGATAAGCTAAAGGGGGTTTTAGATGAAGAATAAGCTTGTGGTTATTGTAAGAGATGACTTAAAGCTTTCATGCGGAAAGATAGCCGTGCAGGTGGCCCATGCTGCGGTTGAATGCACGTTAAAATCAGAGAAAGCAAAGAACCCGAACTTGCGCGAGTGGCTGCGCGAGGGTCAGAAAAAGGTTGTTGTGAGATGCAGAAATTTAGAAGAGCTTTATGCCCTTGAGTTTAAGGCACGTAGCATGGGGCTCATAACTTCGCTAATAAAAGATGCGGGACTTACAGAAGTGCCACCGGGCACAGTAACTTGCGCGGGGATAGGTCCCGGGTTAGAAGAGGATATAAACAAAATCACAGGCAGCTTGCCGCTGCTTTGAGATGGCCTATGAAAGATATAAGGGTTCTGGGTATTGATGATTCTTATTTTAAGCCGCACACTACGGGCGTGGTGTCATTAGTGGGTGTAGTTATGCGCACCTCGCTCTATATAGATGGCTTTGTTAAAGACTCTATAGAAATTGATGGTACCGATGTTACAGATGCTGTGTTGCGCGTGCTTGCTGGCAAGTACGCTTCCGATATTCGAGTTATTATGTCCTCCGGCATAACTTTCGGCGGTTTCAATATTCTTGACATAGAAAAGATATACCGTGAAACGGGAACAAAAGTTATTGTTATTACCAGAAAGATGCCGGATTTTGAAAGTATAATATCTGCATTGCGGCAGAATTTTAGTGATTGGCGGTGGAGGGCAAAGCTCGTTGAGGCAGTGCCTGTGGAGAAGGTGATGAATGGAGAGCATGAGTTGTATATCCAGCGGGTAGGCATGAGCTTGGAAGAAGCAGCAAAATTAATTAAAAAGCTCACTGTGCGAGGTGCAATGCCTGAACCGGTGCGAATTGCTCATCTCTGCGCAACAGCCCTGCACTTTGGTGAATCTAAGGGGAAGCCATAACCTTTTTCTCGTAGAGACTTAGAAGCAAAGGTGTGACTATAACCGTTATCAATGTGACCACAATAACTGATGCGAAAACCTCGCCGTTTATTATATTTCTATTATATGCGATGCTCAACAGCACCAACTCTAGAGCTCCGCGGCCGCCCATTGCTACGCCGATATATCCTGCCTTGCGCTTTGGAATTTTAGAGAGCAAAGCTCCAATTCCACAGCCTATAAACTTACCCAAAATCGCCATTGTTGAAATTACCGTAACAAGAATGGCTACAAACCATGTTATTTGTAGTGTTGTAAGAATCTCACCGAGTTGTAAGCCCACAAATCCAAAGAAAAGAGGGGTAAATAAAGCATGCGATATGGGCTCAATATCATCGACCAAATCGTCATAAGCAACGCGCCTTTTTAAAAGCGGACCAACTTTCGAGCCCCATTTTCCGATTATCAGTCCGGCAATGTACGCGCCAATAATTCCCTGCAATCCAGAATACTCGGCAATAAGCGCAAATAGCAGAGCAAAAAGCACGGTGAAGGTAAGCAGTATTTTCTCACGCTGCGGGCCTGTGCCTATGAGGTGGTCTATTATGTGGTAC
>JALULR010000068.1:4125-11972 GCA_027056155.1 DHVE2 group archaeon | reverse complement strand
ATTCCGGCTTGCCGCCATTTTTGCGTTGCTCTTCCAGTGTTGCACCGCCGCCGGTCTTGGCACGCATTCGTTTTTTCCTTGCTTCCTCCGGTGAGTCAGTGAGGAATATGGCACTATCTGGAATGGACGAAGACATCTTGCCGCCAGTTAGCCCGGTGAGCAGGCGGTGGTACGTAGCCGTGGGCTCGTAGAACGCAAACTCGTTGAACTCGCGCTCGTATTCAATGGTCACTTCGTTTATTCGCATTATATTTGCGCTTAGCTCGCCGTCTATCTTCGCGTAAAGCGCCTTGTACGGTATATTTAATTCTACCTTCGCTCCGAGCTCTTCTACCCTCTCTTTCAAAGTACCCAAGGCACGCGCGGCATCGTCGCCATTGTAAAACACGCCAATTTTATCGTCTTGAGGCACAATGCTAAACATTCTCCAACGCTCTACCAAATCCCGAGTTAGACGCAGATGCGGGTCTTGGTCCACACCCACGGGCACAACGGTTGGGCGCGCACCACCAAATTTATCCAACTGCACGTGGAGAATATCGCCCACTTGCACAAGGGGTGAGAAAACATGGCTCATGTTCGCCTCGTTGCCGAACCCGTATATCTTCATGAATTCGTTGATATTTATCTTCTTTCCGAGCTTCCAAGCGAGGTCTTTTACCTCCTTTCTCTGTGATTGAAAATACACCTCTGCCCTATCTGGCGAGATGCCAAGGGCTATGTAAGATGGCACATACTCTTCCAAAGCGATTTTCCGCGCTTTCTCCAAACTCATTCCGCGGGAAGCATAGGCCTCGATATCCGCCACCGCAATATGGACATCTCCACCGTGGTTTTGATAGTAAACCACCTGCTCAATGGTCATCTTGTGCCCAAAATGCATGCGCCCTGATGGCATGAGCCCAGTTAACACGGCAAATTTGCCGCCGGTGCGAATTCTATCGTAGATAAGGTCAAAATCGCGATGCCCGATTATTATGCCTCGGCGAAAAAGAAGCGGTGCGTCGGGCAAGTCGAAGTTAAACTCCTGTATTCCAAACTCGTCGCGCAATCGAGCATAGTCCTTGAACTGCTGAGATGCCCATGGATTTAGAAAAGCCATGCGGGATTATTGTAGCGGGGGATAAAAAAGTTTCAGTTTGCGATGTTAAAACAGTGGCCACGGTGCGCTTACTGATTCTTCTCCCACCTAATCCATGTAATTCTTTGCATTTAAAGGTATATTTGGTATTTTACCATGCACAATGGAAGTACTCAAGTAAAAGTTATTCACAACCAAATTTTAAATAAGCAAAAAGTGATAGCTCATTATGTTTAGAGCTTATACAATTACATTGGAGGCAATTTCTGTAGCGCTTCTAATTATACCCCTCGTGGCGCTAAACACAAACGATATAAGAGATAAAGAAAACAGCATGACACACGCTCTAACTCGCGATGTGTACGGATTTTGGCCATACTGGGTTGACCCGAATTCATACCAGCCCAAGTGGGGGGACCTCACATACGTGATGTACTACTCCATGGCAGCCCAATCTGATGGCACTCTCGACGATGGCCACATGGGAAACTTTAACACTGTGGCAAATAAGGCACGAGATAACAACGTTCGGGTTGCCATCGTGGTGAGCTCATTCAATCAAGATGTGGAAGATAGCATACTCGCAAATCACCGCACGGACATAGTGAATAGCATTCTCAGCATGCTGGATAACTACAATGCAGATGGCGTTTTGCTCGATTTTCCGAATATCAGAGATACAAATTCAGTCACTGGCGGTGCCAACTCGCAATTATGGGAAGAGCTCATTAGCACCCTTTACAACGCGGTGAAGTATAAAGACGCAAGTTATCTTGTGGCGTTTAGCACATCAGGCGCAGTATCCCACGCATTCAGAAACTCTGAGCTAGCAAGTTATGTGGATTCAATTTATCTCTGGGGCTACGAGTTTCACTGGAGCACCTCTCAAAACACCGGCGCGGTGGCACCCTACAATGACCCAAACCAGTACGACATAATTGACGCTGTCTCAATCCTTGAAAATTATTTTCCGCGATGGAAGATAATCCTAGGAGTGCCTCTTTACGGATATGAATGGCCCGCGGAATCCAACCAGCCGGGAGCAAAAACAACAGGCTCGGGTACAGAGTATTCAATGAAAGAGATGGAGAGCAGGGCTTCTGACTATGGCAGAAACTGGGATTCCGATTCTCACACTCCTTGGTACGCTTATCAGGACGGGGGGCACTGGTATCAGGGCGGGTACGATGATAGAGAATCCTTGAAGCTAAAATGGAACTACGTGATTAGCGAGGGGCTTGGCGGTACGGGGCTCTGGAGCTTGAGCAACGAAGACCAAGGAATATGGAGTGATCTTACGGGCATATTCTGGAAAGACACCCACGGATTAGTTAAAGAAGTATACGCTTTCTATCCATATTGGATTGACCCCTCATGGTATCAATCATGGTACAATCCGGATATGTGGAACGCAGTGAGTTATATCTCGTACGCATATCTTCACGCCAAAGCAGACGGCTCGCTCGACGAAAGCAATATGACCAATTACGATGCCATATACAACCTTGCAAAGGAGCACGGAGTGAAAGTGACAATAGCCATAGATGCATTTGACCAAGATGTGCAGGACAGCATATTCGCTTACCACTCTGATGACTTCGCCAACAATGTGCTTGGGGAATTGCAGAAATACAAAGCAGACGGCGTAAACATAGACTTCGAGCTGCCCAGAGACACAAACAAGTACACAGGAGGAAGCAATACGGCGCTATTTGAAAATTTCATGCAGAAACTGCATGACACACTAAAAAACGCGAACCCAAATTACCATATATCGTTCTGTGTAGCTTACTCTGTGGAAAACGTGTTTAGAAACGCAAACCTTGGGCAATACGTGAACAATGTTTTCTTAATGGGCTACGACTATTACTTCCAAGATTCCACGCACACGGGGCCCGTGGCGCCTTACAATGACTCCACCAGAATGGACGAGGTGGACTCAGTACACATCTTGGAAAACTATTTTCCGAAATAGCAAATATTCTAGGCGTGCCTTTTTATGGAAGACACTGGCTCTGCGATTCCGACAAACCGGGAGCGAATGCCACCTACGGCACGGCAATATTAATGAGGCAGGCAGTGCAGGACGCTCAGAATTACGGGAGAAAGTGGGACAGCAACTCGCACACTCCTTGGTACGTGTACTACGGAAGCGACGGGTACTATCACCAGATTTGGTACAATGACTCGCAATCTCTCGCAATGAAATAGAAATTCGTGCTGAACACAGGGCTCGGAGGAACGGGAATATGGTCCCTTGGCTTAGAAGATAATGGGATATGGAATACCCTAATTAACATGTTCTCCGAAGCCACACCTGCGCAAGTTCCAGAGCTCTTTATATCCGGCGGATACGGCCTTATTATCATGATGCTAGCGCTGCTTTTAGGGGGGTGCGTTTAGAAAGTTTGATGAGCAATGAGCTAGTATGGTTAAAATTGTGGTGAGATTTAAATACAGACGGGATATCACCCACAGCATGGAGCTTTGGTTCGACGAATTGCACACCGAGAACGCAAGGCTGGGGTTCAGAATTAAAAGCGAGCTCGAGCATGTGCGCTCTGAGTACCAAGATATTCACGTATTTGACACATTTGATTTTGGAAAACTGCTGGTAATAGACGGCACTGTACAGACTACCGAGAGAGATGAGTACATATATCACGAGATGATAGCACATGTGCCCATGCTCACACACCCCGCGCCAAAGAGAGTTCTAATTATAGGAGGAGGCGATGGCGGCGCTGCGCGGGAGGCACTGAAGCATGAGCCGGAAGAAGTGCATGTCGTAGAGATTGACGAGAAGGTCGTGGAGTTGAGTAAAAAATACCTACCCGAAATCTCAAAAGCATATCAAGATTCAAGGGTGAAATTGCATATTGGCGATGGCATTAAATTCGTAAAAGAGAACTCTGGATTTGATGTAATAATTGTTGATTCAACAGACCCTGTCGGCCCTGCGGAAGGTTTGTTTAAGCTTGAATTTTACAAGAATTTGAAAAATGCACTCTTGGCAAAGGGAGTGGTTGCTCAGCAATGCGGCTCTCCATTCTATCACCCGGAGGAGGCTTGCAGAGCTTATAAGGAGATTAGCAAGATCTTTAAATATGTAAAATTATACCTCGCATACATTCCAACTTATCCATCAGGCATGTGGGCGTTCGTAATTGCTAGCGATGATAAAATTACTATGAGGAGAATGCAAAACTTCAAAACAAGGTACTTCAATAGTGAAATTTACCAATCAGCCATGGTTTTGCCAGAGTTTATAAAGGAATACTGCAAAAACCAAAAATAGAAACACATATTCTGGCTCAAAAATTATTTTCCTTGCTATACTCACCTCTTTTATAACAACATCTTCGGTGCCATCTTCAAAAGAGGCAAGACATTTGATATTGTGCTCGCCAGGTCCAAGCTTAAACTTCAGCGTAGTTTTAGTGCCAGAATAGCGAAGCACCTTATCAATATAAATGCTATACGATTTTACCCTGCCCACGGTATCTCTCAAATCAATGAAAACTTCATTTTCATGGGTAGTAATTCGCATCACTGCAATATTATTATGGTAATACCAATCGTAATTAAAAACATCTTCAAAGAAGTGCACAGCATCCTTGCCACTAATTATTACGGAAACTTCGCGGTTTTTCGTTATTGATGCTCTTCCAAAATTCATACTTCCCACAAGCACCGCATTATCTCCAATAAGCAACTTAGCGTGGAGCATTTTTATGCCCTCTTGCCTGAACTCTCTCATATGATACCCTGATTCTGGCTCTTGCACCAATATGCGGCTCGCCTTAGGGTACACCATAGCAAGGGCGTAATCTTTGAGGTACAGCGCTTCTACATCTACGCTCTTCTCAGCATTTACAAAATTATTAAATGAGGAAAGTGAATAATCGGGGGCAAGCACGGTACTTATAGATGCTGTTAAGTTTGCGGGATTGAATTTTTTAATATGAGACTCGACAGGCAACGCTCGCGGTGGCGCCACATAGGTAAACTCACCAGCATACTCGTGTATGTCCTGCACCCTCTTTACATCATCATTGAATACTTTTAAAAAATACGCCGCAAGCTTTGAGCTTCTCATTATTATGCCGTAGCCTCTGTTCCCACATGGGGAAAGTGAAATCATATCCATGTTTTCAGTTGAGATGAGCACTGCTTTTCCATCTCGTATTATAAACTTTGAATGCACAAAATCATAGCGGTTATGCATGCTAGCAATGTTTTCCATAAAGAATATCTTGGCACCTGCCATGTACAAGCGCTGAATAACATAACGCTCCGCATCATGGAGCCCGCCAACAGGCGAGCCTTCAAGCAAAATTGTCACATTTACTCCTCTTTTAATATCCTGTTCAAGCGCCTGCTCAACTTTTAAGCTTGATAAAGTATATACTTCAATATCCAAGCTCTGCCTTGCATTGCTTATATATCTATACAACTCATTAACATCGTCGGGATACACAAAAAGCTCTGTAGGCGCTTTTACGATAATAGGAGAGAATGCACTTTGCCCAATCCGATGGTAATTGCTCCAATCCACGGGAGAATCCGTATCTTTGAAACTAACTCTTCTAAATACATGCCCGCGATATACTTTCAGAGGCTCGCCGCACCAACCTGTGCCATTATACTTGCTGTTTCCATATATAACCAAGTCCACAATCTTGCCATTATGCAATATTGCTGCCTCATCTCCAGAGTTGCTAAGTGCAAACTTGCCAGTGTTAGAAGAATATGTTAAATTGGGCGTGAACCCCATGTATCTTTCAAATGCCGTTGCATTCTCCGCAACATACATTTTCGCCCATGGTTTTAAAGTACCATTTAACCAAATTTTGCCTTCAAAATCAGTGAGCGCATAGCCATCTAAGTTTATGCTGGTCTTTGTAGGATTGACCAAGCATACGTAGTCCATATGTGCATTTGAATAAGAATATGGCGATACTTCATAAATCAAAACATGACTCTTACTAGGCGCCTTAGCATCTACACTACTTTTAGGCACAGATACTAAAAACAGAAATAAAAACAATACAAAAATTAATGTTTTATATGCCATTCTCGCTTTTTCTCAGCAAGACGCTCTTCGTATTTCGGACCAAGCTTGTATGCAATCTCTTCAATATCCCTAAGGTCCTGCACAAACTTCTTCTTGCTCTCTGTTGCCATGTATTCTTCAAACTTACTCCTCTTGCGGATAGTATCATAAACATACCAGCCGCCTATTGCAAGCAATATTAAACCGAGAGTTAAAAACCACCAGTTCCAATTACCCGCCCATGCTGTAAGCTGCTCCATGCCATCGTTTTTATCTATGAAAGTAGAGCGCTGGAGCACCCAATACCCTCCGGTAATCGTCAAATAGAGTCCCGTGCCAAGCAGGACAAAACCTATCAGGAGCAAGAACTCCCTTATCTTCCTCCAAGCCATACGCGTGTATTGGTATATGGCATATATTATTTTCGTTTAGTTTTTGATTTATACAAACAACCACGTCATAGTTTATCGAGCGCATGCTCTGCCAAGCTATTCGATAAGAACAACAATTATTGCAAAATCCACCGCAAAATTTTATATATCGTCATTAGAATTACCTTTAGATGAATGGTAAAGATGACTTGGTTAGCAATATACGGCCAAAACCACAAGGGCCACCACCAATATTCAAAAAAAATCATAACTCATTAAAATGGAGTATAGCCATAATAATTGGTGTAATAATCATTTTCATAGGTTCTATAGTAGTAACAACAGCAACATGGACCCCAAAGCCAACTTACTCTGGGCAGAACTCTAAAGAGTACAAAGATACTTTGCAAGAATGGAAAAACTCCACAGAAAGTGGAAAGCTGAGCGGCAGGATAATCATTGAAGTTGGAGCATTATCAATGATAATTGGCGGGCTAGGTGGATTTGCAGACACAAGTATAGAAAGTACCGATAAGCGGGTTTTTGTGGCTCTTGCGGTAGTAGGCATATTAATACTTGTGGTGGCAAGCGTGGGCATAATACAAATGTCACCCTACAGCCCATGAGGTCATAAAATAAAAATCAAACACTCATTTTTTATTATTTGGAAATTGTGGTGGCGCATAAAAATCACTGCGTTTAGCTTTTACAAGGTATCTTCGATCTACAATATCATCTAACACATGGTATACTTGATATGCAAACACGCCCACAATAATCAGCCCGCATATAAATCCAAGCAGCGATAAAATAAACATTGAAGAGCGAGCTCGCTCATAGTCTCGAGCGCCGTAAACTTCCTTAGCTCGCGTGGCCATGAAGAACATTGCCACATTTACCCCTGCAAACGCAAATCCAATTATACCCCATGGATAAAAAAACATACCCCATATTATATTAATTCCAGCTACAACTAATGACAAATACGCCACGAACATAATAGTTTCGCCCACGTCCTCGACGGCCATATTTAGATTATAAATACATGGGTATTAAAACTTTCCATGCCCTACTGCAATATGCGAAAATATTATATCCCTATTTAATCTACGCATCATAATGGAGTCGGTCAAGGACCTGCTGGTAGATATCAAAGAAAAATCAGAGCTGATTGTAGACCTTGCATATTCGGCGCTCATATTCGATAGCGAAGACATGGCTAACGAGGTAGAAAAACTAGAAAAAGAGATGGACGAGCTCGTATTCAAAATAAGAATAAAAACCATGCTCGCTGCAAACAATTACGAGGAAGCTGAGCAGCTATCGGGAATACTGCAGG
>JALULR010000068.1:0-4115 GCA_027056155.1 DHVE2 group archaeon | reverse complement strand
GTCTCCGATGCTGCGAAAAACATAGCCAATGCTGCCACAGATATTGTGTATCTCTTAGATATGGACATAACCATGCGCCCATTTTTGCCTTCTCTATTTAGCAAGGCTGACGAGAAACTTCATGTAGTCATGATTGGCAAAGACTCCAGCATAGTAAATCGCAAGATTGGAGAGCTCAAAGTAGAAGCAGAATGCGGTGTGAGAATAATAGCCATAAAGAGAGGAAAACAATGGATATACGACCCAGATGGAGATGTGAGAATTAAAGCGGAAGATGTCCTAATAATCAGGGGCACGGAAGATGGTTTTCAATTTTTAGAGCGCGTTGCAAGGGGTGAAGAAAGTTGGGACTAGGCGAGAAGCTCATCGAGATGAAAAACATATCCGAGCTTATGATAGACCTCGCGTATTCAGCGTTAATTTACAACAACAAAGAGATTGCAGAAGAGGTTATATACCTCGAAGAGAAAATCGATGACTCTTACTATCGACTTCAAGAGGCAGCAATAGCGCAGGCAATTGAGGATAAAAATTCTTCAAAGGCACTGCTAATCATTCGTCTAGCAACGAGCATAGAGGCCATATCTGACTCGGCGGTGCAAATTGCGAATGTGGTGCTTCAGGGCGTAGAGCCACACCCAATAATAAAAGAGAGTATAAAGGAAAGCGATGTTACTATCACCCTTGTGAAGGTAGCAGATGAGAGTGTGCTTGCAAACAAGACGCTAGGCGAGGTAAATCTTGCAAGCGAGACGGGTATGTGGGTAATTGCAATAAAAAGAGATAAAAAATGGATATTCGGACCCACCGAAAATACGAGAATTAGGAGCGGAGACATACTAATTGCAAAGGGCCCTCTGGAATCGGTAAAGCATTTCAGAAACCTATGCTCTGGCAAGGACAAACGCGTGTGAGCGCTCAGAGTAAGTTTTTATACAAGCCATCAATATACCATCGATGCTAAAAGGAAGAGATATTGTCACAATCAACGAGCTTGCCCGCGAAGAGATAGACAGAATTTTTGAAGTGGCACGAGAAATGGTTCCCATCGCAGAGGGAAAGAAAAAAAGCAAATTATTAGATGGATACATACTTGCAAACTTGTTCTTTGAGCCATCAACAAGAACACGGCTATCTTTCGAAGCAGCAATGCACAGGCTCGGCGGAAGCATACTTGGATTTAGCAATCCCTCAGCCACCTCGCTATCCAAAGGAGAAACGCTTGCAGATACCATAAGAATGATTGACTCATACAGCGATGTAATAGTAATAAGACACCCACTAGAGGGCTCCGCTAGGCTCGCGACAGAGTTTGCCACAAACCCTGTAATTAACGCAGGCGACGGCGCCGGGCAGCACCCAACCCAAACACTTCTCGATATATTCACAATTGTACAGGAATTTGGACAAGTGGAAGAACTCAAAATCACGTTAATGGGAGATTTGAGATATGGCAGAACCGTGCATTCTCTAGCAGTAGCACTTAGCTACTTAGGTGCAGAGGTACATCTTCTCTCTCCGAGAACGCTAAAGATGCCAAAGCATGTGATTCGCGAGATGAAATGCAAGCCGGAAATTCACGAAAAAATCGAAGAAGTCATAAGCGACACAGATGTGTTCTACGTTACCAGAATTCAAAAAGAGCGTTTTCCTGACCCAACAGAGTACATGAAAGTTGCAGGCTCATACGTAATTAACGGAGAGCTTGTAAAAAAGATGAAATCCTCTGCAATAATAATGCACCCACTTCCAAGAGTGGACGAAATCACACCTGATGTAGATACAACCAAGCATGCGAGATATTTCAAACAGGCGTTTTACGGTGTGCCAATTCGCATGGCCATACTTGCGCTCGTGCTGGGGGTGGTTTAGATGGCTGAGCAGACACTAAAGGTGCAAAAAATCAAAAATGGAATCGTGATAGACCATATTCCATGCGGCATGGCATTAAAGGTGCTTAAAATATTGGGAATACAGGGGGATATAGGCTCTACACTCACTCTAGCAATGCATGTTAAAAGTAAAAACGGCTTGAAGGATATAGTGAAGATTGAAGACAGAAATCTCGACGAGCGCGAGCTTGATAAAATTGCGCTCATTGCACCCACAGCCACGGTGAATGTTATAAAAGACTATGAAGTTGTACGAAAACACAAGGTAGTAGTACCCAAGGTTGTTAAGGGAATAGTCCGTTGCATGAATCCAAGATGTATCACAAACCAGAGAGAACCCGTAGAACCAGAGTTTACTACGATATCCACCGAGCCCATTGTCATAAAATGCAAGTACTGTGGAAGAGAGATGGATTCGGAAGATATTGTGGAAAACATAATCTAGAGAAACACTGCAATCTCAACTTCATCTCCATCTATTAGCTTGCACACTTCTCGTAGCGGGATATGCGAGATAAGCTCAACTACCTCTCGGTAATGACTCAGTTCCGGCAAAATCAGTGCGCCCGGGTGCTTGGATATCGTGGCAAAATACGCAAAAACTCTGCCATAAGTGTGCCCACCCTCTTCAAAACCATCAAGTATTATAGGCTCTGCTTCTTTTAGCTCGGCTAGCTTTTCTACATACTCAGGATAGAGCTTCACATTCAGCGTGCCCGGAAACGGGTCAAAGAAAAGTTTTTCGATTATTTGGCGTTTGTATTGCCTTTTACTGATATAATACTTGCCCTCACCTAACCCGCTTACCACCTTGCCTTCAAAATGCAAAAGCTTGGGTGCTCCGAATATAAGTGTATATTCAAAAAATTCATGGCGCAGAATATTCATACCCTCTCTTGTTAATTTAACGCGTATGTTTCTGCCCACATTCTCTTTTTTTACCAAATTCAAACTCTCAACATAGGTTATCCATCGAGATGCACTCTGCTGGCTTATACCAAGTCTCAGGCCAAGCTGAGAAGTGGTAATCAGAATATGTTTATGCGTAGCACCCAGCAACGCAAGCTCTTTGAGAAGAAGTTCAATCATGCCTCGTCTCATTTAATATCACCAAATGATTGCTTTTTAGCGTTATAATACCCAGCTTTCGCTCTCGCAACCGCCCTATTAACTCGCGGTCGTTTGTAAGAACATAAGCACCTAGTTTCTCGCCTGCTTCAATCACTCCATTATCTCCTAGGGCTTCTACTTCTACAATACTATATTTCTCCATAAGCTGAAGCGCTGCCTTTGCATCTCGTCGAGTTTTAGCGAGCCGTGCTAGCTCACCTGCAACACATGACGGCACATATATATCGGGCGCGCCGAGAATTCGCACAAGCTCGATATCTAAATTGAGCCCGTACTCAAAAGGGAGTAGAAGAGCATTTGTGTCTAGCACCACCCGCATCTAACTCACTACTTCGCCAAATGCCGCGTTTTTCTTTATTTTGATTATTTTTACTTTCACCTTATGGCCCTTTCTTGCTCCAGGCACATACACCACATAGTTACCGTATTTGGCAATACCGTCTCCGTCTCTGCTCACATCAGTAATCTCTAAATCGTAAGTTCTGCCTTCTTTGAGAGTCTCACTAGCAGTGCGCACATCAATCTTTGCCTGCACGGGGCGTATCGCTCCGCATGCTTTGCATACGAGGAGCTCCACGCGCCCTTCTTTTCGTAGCTCGGTATCAGGTGAGCCGCACTCAGAGCATAGAACGTAAGTACTCACGTATCTATCTATTCTTCTCTGCACAAGCGATGGTGAAACACGACCCTTTAAAACTAAGCGCTCACCTTGAATTGTGCCCGCAGTACCCAGCTCGCGCATAAGGTACTTATAAACATGCATAGGGTCCCTATTTATCTTCTTTGTTATACTCAGGAAGTTGCGAATTATCGTGTTTTTACCCTCGTGAATTACCTCTACCTTTGGAATTTCGAATCTCTCGTGGTGCTTTACCGTCTCTGGCAAAGCCTCGCGAACGCGATTGAGCAGAAATTCATAATCATATAGCTCCGTCATATTTTAACACCGAGCGATTATTGTGAGGTGGTTTAAAAAACTTTTTATCTCCATGCCCACTTGTGTAGTCCCAAAAAAATTTCCCACCTCTCAGAAATTGCAGAATTGGATGAAACTGACGAAAAAGAAAGTAAGATACATAGTGAGATGGAAAG
>JALULR010000067.1 GCA_027056155.1 DHVE2 group archaeon | reverse complement strand
AAATCAGATGTGTTCAAAACAAGCCTGTAATTTCCATTTTTAAATAGATAATAATTATAAGTAAGATGCTTCCGTAGATACTCACTTAGATACCATTCAATATCCCCGCTTATTCTCCTGACCATGTTCTCATAAATTTCTTTCTCTCGCTGCTCATCATTAACGAAAATTTTGCAAATCATTCTATCTTCCACCGCATTAAAATTTGGGTCTTCAATTGTAGTGCTCCACTTTCCTCGGGATACTTTTGTATTGTAATTAACAATAAAAAAACTTGTAACTTTGTATGGTTTTATAACTTCTTTTTTGGTTTCATCACTAACTTCTCTCTGTTCCATCACTAGCTTGAGCTTTTCAACCATGCCCTTGTACCTGAAAAAATCATTAAACTCAGGCACAATCCAGTCTACGGGGTAATTTTGATATGCTTCTAGAATCGCAATTAGCTTTTTTGGAGTCATGCCCTCTGCATATCTCACTCTGCCAACAATGCCATGCGGGGGAATTCCCAAGCGCGCATTACCACGTATGAAATCATCTGTAGCAAAAGTTTTACCGGTGCCCGGCTCTCCAAAATAAGCCAAAGAAAAACCGGTTTGTGTTATCTTTCTTCCTTCTGAAGAGTATATATGAAGGTCTACCATGCCATACTGCTGTATTATTGGAAGCAAGATATCCAAGTAAAGAGAATTTACCAAATGCTTAGTATAATTGACCACATCGCCCACATCTCTAATAACATTACGTACCTCATCTATGTCCTCCTCACCAATCTGAGAGATATACGAATCAAACTGCCTTCGCATGGGAATAACTATATTCATATATTCCCACACCGCATCTTGCGTAGAAAAAGTACTCTCTAAATATGGGTCCAGCAAGCGCTCTTCAAAATCTACTAGTGAGAACTCATTCTCTGCTATCTGTACAACTAATCCGGACTCTCGCAATCTTCCAAGCAAAGACATATCTGCTCCCGTGCTTATTATTATCTCCTTTATTCGTGATAAATCCCAGCCAACATCATCGTACATCTTACGCCAGTTTCTATGAAAATTCAAAATATTCAAGATAGCACGGGCATCAGCGTCACCATGTATCACGTACCTCAGCGCATTTTCTACATTTATATTTGATTTAATATCCGTGGGGTATGTCTCTAGCTCTCTTCTCAACTGCTCTTTTATCTTTGGAGCTATTCGATATATTCCGGGTCTCAATCGCTCTAAAATACCTTTTTTCAGAAGATAATTAACAGCATATTGCGTTAGCTCTGAACTAACGTCCCCTATTTTCCAAGCAATACCATTATTGCTAATCTTAGAGTAATAATTCGATGTGCCATTTTTATCTTCGTATGCTAAAATTTCTTTTAATGTTGGAATATACTTTGGTCGTACATTTTTTAAAATTTCAATGCGCATAGTGGTAATTAAGCTTCCATGTATTTAAATGTTTAAGCGAATAGCTATCGCAAGTATTATACGTTATATATGCGTAGAAATACCCTCAGAAGATTAAGCAAAGGCGGTTTACGCTCCGATTGAAATACACTCATTGACGAATAAAATAGCAATTATCATATTATGTTTAATGTACCATAGGTGTAAATAACACAGACCTAATTCCGTGGCAGAAAACATTATTTAGTGGCAAATCTTTAATCATGTGTGTCCATAAAATCAGAGGTGCTAAGAAAGAGTTTACACCTTGCAGGGTTGCTCATACCCGTCTCCTACGTATATTTTGGCAAAGAGCTCACATTACTGTTCACCGCAATCACCATTGTGGCATTTTTCATGATTGAGCCTTATCGCATATCTCGGGACACCACAAAGCGCATAATTGAGGGTATTCGTCCGCTATTTACTGAAGATGTATTTAAGGTAATAAGCAGAGGGTTTGAGAAAGTTGATGCAAAGATAAGGGAGATAACCCGCAAAGAAGAAGAAAACTGTATTGGTGCACATATATACTTTGCAGTAGCAGCGTTAATCAACGTTATGATATTTCCCATGGAGCTTGCCATTGCTACAATCATCGTAGCCACCATTAGCGACGCTCTAGCAGCAATTGTTGGAAAGAGCTTAGGTAAGCATAGATTTAAAAATTCAAAGAGCTTAGAAGGGAGCTCTGCGTTTTTCCTCTCTGCATTAGCTATCTTTTATTTCTATATGCCTTTCTGGTACGCTGTATGGGGTGCATTTGTGGGCACGATAGTAGAATTTTTCAATGTGCCACCTAATGATAACTTTTCCAATCAGCTCGCAATGTCCTTTTTTATGTACATACCCATGCTCCTAACCGTATAGAGAAATCGTTATCTAGGCTGCATACATGGCTCACCTATGAAAGTTCTACTTGCTTACTGCGAGCAAGACGCTTTGGCTATCGCTAAACAGTATTTGCCCAATATAGACATTAAATGCCTAAACGACGCAGATTCAGAATACATTGAGCAAGCAGACGCGCTCATAATCCTACAATGGAAACCTGTGAAAAATATAATAAATAAAATGGAAAACTTAAAACTCATTCAAACTCTATCTGCAGGAGTAGACCATATCCCGCTGGAGCAAATTCCAAAAAACACAATACTGTGCTCTAACTCCGGCTCTAATGCATGGGCAGTTGCCGAGCTAGCATTTACTCTGATTTTAGCAGCCCTCAAGCGCTCCTGCTATAGAGATAGAGCCATGCGCGAGGGAAAGTTTCCGCAGCTCCTCGAGGGCCGGTTATTAAAAAGAAAAAAAGTGGGTATTGTGGGATTTGGGCACATTGGTCAAGCACTAGCAAAAATGCTAGCACCGTTTGATGTCAAAATATACGCAACAAACCGTTCTGGAGCGTATTCTGGACCCATTAATATAGAGCATATCGGCAAGTTAAACACTCTGGACTCGATTCTGCCTGAGCTTGATATATTAGTACTCTCTGTACCTTTAACCAAGGATACAAAAAACATGATTAACGAAGAGAGACTAAATAAAATGAAGAAAAACGCCATTTTGGTAAATGTCGCTAGAGGAAAGCTCATCGAAGAAGAGCAACTTTATAAATTTTTGGTAGAAAATAAAAACTTCACCGCTGCACTAGATACGTGGTGGCATTACAGCTCCGGATTTATGCAACACTATCCTTTTGAGGAGCTAGATAATGTAATATTGAGCCCCCACTGCGGTGGAGTATATGAATCTTGGCTCGACGACGCCATAAAATACGCCTCGGAAAACATAAAAAGATTTAGCGAAGGAAAAGAATTAATTAATGTAGTATACAAAAATTAAT
>JALULR010000066.1 GCA_027056155.1 DHVE2 group archaeon | reverse complement strand
GTTATTGGCAGGGTAGCAGAGACTACACTTTACGACCTCACGGGCAATTTTAAAAAGATGCATGTTAAGTTGTACTTTAAAGTAAGCAAAATTCAAGGTACAAATGCACATACTAGGTTTATAGGCCACGACATGACTACTGACTACATACGCAGAATGATTAGGAGAAGGAGGAGCAGGATAGATGTAATATTCAATGTTCAAACCTCAGATGGCTATCGCATGCGCGTGAAGGTATTATCTGTACCTGATAGAAGAATTAAATCGTCAATAAAAAGCGAGATTCGGAAAAAGCTCACTGAGTTTTTGTCAGAGAAAGCTAGAGAAATGACTTTCTCGGAGTATGTAAAATACCTTATTGCAGATGATACCCCTAGAGAATTATCCAAAGCTTTGAAGCCAATATATCCTGTCAGGAGAATAGAGATTCGAAAATCAGAAGTATTGCATTTCCCAGAGGAGAAAATTGTAGAATTGGTAAAAGAAGAGGAAACTCCAGAGACTGTTGCACAGCCATCACCATCCTAAAGCCGGGGTGGCTCAGCCTGGTGGAGCGTCGGACTCATAGGGTTTATAAAAATCTCCACCTCCAAGCCTGAGAAATCCGAAGGTCCCGGGTTCAAACCCCGGCCCCGGCACTGATATTTTTGCAGAAATTAAAAATTTAAAGATATGTGATTTATGAGCATATTTCACTCAAACTCAGTATTGAACGCCCTGTCTCCAGCATCGCCGAGCCCGGGAACGATATAGCCTTTATCGTTAAGCGTGCTATCCATTGCTGCCACATATATCTCAACATCATGGTAGCTCTTTTTTATTCGCCCTACGCCCGCAGGAGCCGCGAGCACTCCCATTATTATTTTTCTCTTAGGATTGCCACACTTTCTGCACTCTTCGAGAACTTTTATTAGAGTAGAGCCGGTAGCAATCATCGGGTCAATAATAATTAATGTGTCATCGTCAATATTCGGCACGCGTACATATTTTATCTCAATGCTAAAATCTGGCGGGCTGCCACGAGATGCTGAAATTATGCCTACCTTGGCATTATCAAGAACCTTAATTACGCCCTCCATGAAGGGAATGGCAGCTCTAAGCACCACAACGAGCGTTATTTTATCCATGCGTATTCTAACTCCTTCAGTGCGCGCTAGGGGCGTTTGCACAGTTAAGCGTTCTATAGGGAACGTTTTAGTAAGCTCATAAGCCATGTATCTGCCCAGTGCTACAAGATTTCTCCTAAAAGCGATAGTATCAGTACGGGCATCTCTTAAAACCGTAAGTATTTGCTGAATATACGGTGAATCTTCGAACACATACGCACCATCTTTTTCAATCATCGGGCATGCACCTCTCAATTAGGGATATTGCATCATGCCATATATTTTCTTTTACACTGTAAAAAAGATGCGACTTAGCATGTGAGTCAGAGGCTCCGAATCTAGGCACATAATCGTATATTTCCTCAAGCCACATGGCTACTCTTTCTTCGCAGCTTTTTTCCAATTTTGCAGCATAAACATCAACGAGCTCTGCATTATCGAGCAAATAGTCAATATGCCATCGATGGCGCTTATATTTTCTCCTATGTCTCTCTATTCTTTTAGGGAGATTACGCTGTGCTGAGCCCACATAAACATAATAACCCTCCGAAAAATGCACACGACCAAGCGCTCCGATACTTAGCTCTTGCTCTTTCGCATAAATCAATAGAGCATATATTCCTCTTTCAACCATGATTTTCACATATTCTAAATTGCATAGTATTTAAAATTTACTCCCTTGAAATGCAAGAGCCGAGCATACTCAACTGAAAACTCGGGTAAATGCCGTTTCTCAAAAAGATATTCAAAGTAGAATAAGAGAATTTAGCATAAATGAGCGTAAAATATAAATACATCTTTTTTATTAAGTATAATTGGGTGTTTGAAAATGGCAGGTATAACAGAACTGGCAAAACCAGTAGCAAACAAGACGGGGCTTTCACAGAAAAAGGCGAGAGAGGTAATAACAGCGTTTCTAGATGAGATTGTGAAGCAAGTTGATAGCGGAGAGAGCGTGCGCATCGCGGGGCTCGGTATTTTTGAGAGGCGTGTGCAAAAGGCTAGAAAAGTGAGAAATCCAAGAACTGGCAAGATGATGAAAGTAAGCGAAAAGAAAAAATTCGTGTTTAAGCCCAGTGCGAAGATTAAGTACCTATAACTTTTTCTTTTTTCACTTTAAAACTCCAATTTGTGAGAGCTTTTCTGGCAAGTAAGTATCCGTCACATAATCCAATCCGTATTTTGCCAAAGCTTGCTGCTCTGCTTTCTTTTTTAGCTGGAGCATAAGCTCAATCTCGCCATGCCAAAACGGCGTGTTAAATCGTGGGTCTTTAAGCTCTGCTTGAAGCGCTGCAATGTCTCTATCGTTAAGTTTATCCGTTGGCAAATCGTAATTTACAATATCACTTGCTGTCACACCAACAAACTCCGCTGTGGGTGTGGCAAGATACTCGCTAATATGCGCGGTTTTTATTGCACCGTACGCAATTGAGGCAAATATTCTAAAAGACCAAGGGTCGCCATCGGTGAAAATAACCACGGGCAATCCTAGTTCTTCATTCATTCTCTTTAGCAATCTCCTCGTGCTCCTTGCTGGCTGGCCCTTTATATGCACAAGAATAGCGCGGGATTTTTCGTCGAATCCATTCTCTACCAAGCGGTCAAACATACCGCCGGTCTCAATACCAATGACAAAATCTGCGTCCACATCTACGAATTTCAGCTTGTCGCTCTCTACATTGTAAGGCACGAGGTAGCCGCTGTCTCCTACATCGTCTCTACAGTTAATGCGCATAGGCTTGCCCTTGCGATTTATCTCCTCTACGGTTATGTTCCCAATCACGCTAGCACCATCTTCCTCAGGCCTAAGCTTAAAATCTTCGCGCAAGAATCCAGTGATTATCTCTAAATCCTCAGCAAGCTTGTTGCTCTCATCTTGTGAATGAAATTTTGCAAGGTTCCAGCCCTCCGAGATATAATACATCTCTCTTAGCGTGGAAGATTTCTTAGTGCGTATCATATCTTTGATAAACTCCATAATGTACAGAGTTCGGAGAATCATATATCCTCCATCAAGCTTTTTTGCACTTCTCGTTATCTTGTTTTCGCCGTATTTCCAAACCCCGGTGCGAGGGTCAAACACTATATTTCCTTTGTGCCTAGCTGCAAGTTTCATGTTGGGAATCTCACCGCGATTTAGCTCGTCATAAACTTGCTCTGCTAACTCGTAAAGTTTCTTAAGTG
>JALULR010000065.1 GCA_027056155.1 DHVE2 group archaeon | reverse complement strand
GGTACCGCTACGATAAAGCGATAAAAATCTTGGAAAATTTCACATGGCACGTTTTTGCTGACCATTATGTGGAGCTGGTAAAGCACAGAATCAATGAAGACAGCACTAAATACACGCTTTATAAAGTCATGCTCGGCATCGTAAAGCTCTTCTCGCCGTTCATGCCGCACATAACCGAAGAGATATATCAGGAAGTTTTCAGGGATAGACAAGGAAAAAAGAGCGTTCATATCACGACATGGCCCGAGCCGGTGCTAATGGATAAAGAAGCGGCAAAAGAGGGAGAAATCGTAAAAGATATAATTGCAGAGATACGCAGGTGGAAAAACGAGAATAAGAGAGAAATAAAAGAAATCGTGCTCGATGGCTTCTCCGGAGATGTTAGCGATATAGAAGGCACGTTCAAAGCGAAGGTCAAGCTCGGGATAGAGGGCAAGACGGAAGAGAAGGTAATTGAGCTCAAGCCCAATTTTGGAGTAATCGGCCCAAGATACCGAGAAAGAGCAAAAGAAATAATAAGTTACATAAAATCATCGAATCCAGAAGAGCTTTGGGAGCGAATACAGAACGGCGAGGCAGAAGTAGGAGGTGTGAAAATCACCGAAGATATGGTAACAGTGAAAAAAGCGAGAGTGTACCACGGAAAAGAGGTAGCGCTTATTCACGTGGGCACGGTTACCGTGCTTATTCTCTAACCATATTTTTCCTGCTTGGCAAAGCACGCATGTAATACCACTCACCGTTGTACTCCACTTTTATTATTTTGCCTTCTTTTATCATCTTTTCTAACTTCTCGCGCTTTTCATCGCATTTATAAAGAAGCGCAAGCACTGCATCTTCGCGCATGGGGTGCACCGCAGTGATGCTCATTATATCTTGCTCAAAGTTTCCCGTAGTAGAAAACTCGGTTCCCTCGTAGCCAATTAAAAGCTCTGCTCTTGCATACTTAGAAAAAAGCGCGTGAGCCCTAGCGATTGTGCTTTCATCAGGCGCGTGAACCCATGGCTCCGCCGGTGGGCGCGTGGGCACGGCAATGTACGATGCGTCGGGCTTTAACTCTGCGATAAACTCTGCTAGCTTTTCCAGCTCATCACCGTAATCTATCTCGCCGATAAGCATGGTCTCGGTGACCAAGGTACCCTTAAACTCCCTGCGAAACTCAAGCATGCCCTCACGAATTTTATCTAAATCTAGCTCTTTGTACGGCCTGTTTACCTTTTTCCAAATTGTCGGCGTGATTGCGTCGAGTTTAAGTGACACATAGTCAAAATTGAGCAGGTCCGCGCGCACATCTTCGCGATAGATGAGCGAGGAATTGGTTATTATGGCCACTTTGCCAAGGTACTTGAGCATTTTCGCCGCTTTGCCGAGATTTATATCAAGCGTGGACTCGCCGTCGGGCACGAAGGTTATGTAATCTATATTTGCGCCTTTAACTCGGCTTTTAACGCTCTGGTATATCTCTTCAGGAGCGTAAAATTCTCGTCTCTGCGCATACATCTTAAGCGTGGAGCCAATCTGGCAGTACACGCAAGCGTATGTGCAAGTTTTATCAGGAATATTGTTCACACCCAAGCTTCGCCCAAGCCGGCGCGATGGCACGGGACCAAACACGAGATTCATAGAGCGATATGAGCACGCAAGTATTAGCCACTTTCTCAGTGCTCTGTCACATAAATAAAACAATTACTGGATAGGAAGATAAGTATTAATCAACTTTAAGTTAATCACTCATCAGAGATATTGAGGCTCTTAGAGGGTAAAACATTGTTAAAAATAGAAACTGAGATGTGAAGTTTTCTAACTGAATAGCGAATTTTGCGAGAAGTGATTTTCTTGCTAAACATTATCATAATTGATTAAACCACAGACTCAATATTCTATCTCTTTTGGCTCCTTATATGTCTCGTTATCCACCATAATACAGCAAAGCATATTATTCGATAAATTATCTATTTTGATATTATATCCTTTTTCAGGTATTATCTAATGTAGCATGAATCACATGCACCGAGCATGAGATGCACGGATCATACGCTCTTATTATCTTCTCCGCTTCCTTCTTTATTTTCTCGTCATCCTCTCCGGAGAATTCTTCCAATCCTCGCTTTAAGGTTCTCTCTATGTTTTCGGTGTTCATAGCTGTGGGAGTGATTATGTTCACATACTCGCTCTTTCCCCTGCGAATTCTGTAATGGTGGATCAGCAGGCCACGGGGAGCCTCAATTACCCCGAATCCTTCACCGCTCTCTTTTTTTATCTTTCCCCTTTTTCCGCTGTATCCCTTCAATTCTCCCGCAATCTCCATTGCCTCCAAGGCGTAATGCACATTCTCAAGCGATTGAGCTGCGTTGATTAACGCCACCCTATTACTTGGAAATCTCATACCGTATTTCTCGGCGATTTCTTTCGCCTCATCCCTGAGATAAGGATTTATGTTGAGCCTTGCCAGAGCGCCCACCATGTAATCTTTTCCGTCTAAAAGTGAGCGCTTTGCCGTGGAATAATCCACCACATACTCCTTAATATGCTCTCCGTACTCACTGGGCTCGAATTCCGCGCTTTTGCTCTTTATTTTTCCCGAGTAAAGAGGTATACTTGAGCCGTTATGAAGGGCCAGATACTCGCTCTCCCTCTCCACCGAGGGATAATCGAGTGAGAGGAAAAGCTCGGCGGTCTCCACCAAGAACGGATATATTTCCTTCATTTTTTTCTCGTATTTTTTTATCGTGTCTCTCTCAATTTCCCTGCTTAATCCGCCTACAGCGAGGGTGCAAGGCTGCACGGCCCGTCCTCCAAGGAGTGAGGTCATGTAGTTCGTAGATTCTTTCATTTGGAATGCTCTTTTAACCAGTGCCAAATCGCTGGAAGCCAATTCCATAACGCTCCCGACGTTTCTGTAATCGGGCAGTGCCAAGAAATACAGATGGAGAATGTGACTCTGAATGTGTGAGCTGTAAAGCATCAATTTTCTTATCTTCTCCGCATCTTCCGGAACATCTACCTGCAGAGCGTCTTCAACGGCTTTAACGCTGGCAATCTCGTGGGCCACTGTGCATATGCCGCATATTCTGCCCGCAAGCTCGTGCAGGTACCTGTAATTTCTACCTTTCATGAACGCTTCGAAGTAGCGGGAACCTTCATGAACTCCGAATATGACCCTTTTTATTTTCTCATCTTCTATCTCCACTGTTAGATTCGCGTGACCCTCGATTTTTGTTATCTCACCAATCTTTATCTTTCTTTCAACCATGCTATAACCTCCCTGTGTTTTTCATAAGAGAAAATTGAATATGCTTCGGCGATTTCTTCATCGGAGAACCCCATATTCTCTAAGAG
>JALULR010000064.1 GCA_027056155.1 DHVE2 group archaeon | reverse complement strand
CCCTCTGCATACGCTATCAAATCGCGCTTTGAACCTTCCATAATAATTTCTGCTGCCTTGTCCAAAGTTTCTTTTCGCTCCTTGTCAGTAGAGCGCATGGAGGATATGCGCAATGTATAAAGTGACCTCTTGAAGCTATCGTTCCACTGGCCCCAGTCGTATGCGAAGGTCACAAATGCCTCCTCTATAGTATCGTATTCTCGAAGATATACGCCCCACAATATCTTCTTAAGGTCACTGGATAGCGGCTCTTCTGTATTTTCACTTGCAAAAGCTACCGCGTGCTCAAGCGACGGATTTAGATAGAGTGACATAACCATATAGCTTATAGCTTCAGGCATAAATCCGAGCATTCTAATCCTAAGCGCTGCCGCCCGGGTAAACGGATAATTTAAAATGAAAAAGTAGCCGATAAATGGAATTATTATTGTAAGCAAAACCGCAAACATTGTCATTATCAGAGAATGTGAGAGAATAAAAACAATAAGGTCGATTACTAAAAACAAAAGAATTGAAAAAATTAAGAAAATTTGCGAGAAAAACACTACCTGATATGGCTCTACGTTTAATCTTGCGAATTTGATTGTTTGTGCAAAATCGTTTCTATCGTACTCAGTCTGGGCCTTTAAGTACCTGCTGAACTCTTTTATATATGTGCTATACGCTTTCTTGTACTCTACCTCATCTTTTTTATGAATGCTCATCACTTTTTCGTACTCTTCTTCAGCCTTTAGGTACCTCTTTCGCGCTTCTTCCACTTTCTTCTTGCGCTCTTCTTCCCATTTGTTCCTAAACTCATCCGAGCGCAATTTAAACATCAGATTTACTTTGAGGCAGAGCTTATCGTAGAGCATCATACATCACCGACCCAAAAACCAATCTTTCCACCTTTCAAACACTCTATCATGGTCCACTACGCCCTCCTCTTCAACATCTCTCGCTATAAGCTCCCACATCTTGTTATTTGCCGAGCTAACCCAGTAATGACTTAGATAGCTAGTATTACCTGTTTCCACTGCTTTACGCACTAGCGCGGCCTTTATTTTTGCTCTCAATCTTACGTTATCCACTACATCTTCGTAATCCATACCCCATGCCTTAGCTATGGCACTCATAAGCAAGCTACCTTCGTAAAATATGTCTGTCTCTTTCAATATGCCTTCGCGCATATCAAATACCATCAAATCTTGAAACTCTCCATCACTGCCCTTCACATACTCGGATATTTTTACTACCTTTCGTATCTGCCTGTGAAGGCCGCTAGGTCTCGTAAATCCCGCTACCACCACTACATCTGTTGCATTAAATGACATGGAAGGAATACCTATATCATACACCACTCTCTCGTATACCGCTCTTGGAGAATTAGCATGGATAGTACCTAGAACAGCACTACCCGCAGTACCTGCGCGCATTGCTTCGTATAGCGTTTTTGCTTCTTTGCCTCGAACCTCGCCAATCATTATGGCGCTTTCACCAAGTCTCAGAGCTAAACGCAGTGCATCGTCCATGCTAAGCTCTGCTGTGCCTCCAAATGTAGAGCGTACCAGTAAAGGAAGCACTTTATATCCCAATCCCTGCATATAAACAGACGGCAATTCAGGGGTATCTTCAATTACTATAACTCTCTGGCTCTGCGGAAACTCGAAAGCAATAGAGCTCAAAAGCGAAGTCTTGCCAGCACTTCTGCTTCCTGTGACTAGCATTGTTGCGTTACCGTCTATTAAGAAAGATAAAAGTCCCGCACCCATGGGCGTTATACTCTCAAAGTATATATGCCTCAGTAGGGTCCATGGCACTCTGGAATGACGGCGGAATGCAAAAGATATACCTCTAGAGCTCAATGGAGGGCCCACAGCAGTAACTCTCGTTTTAAACTCTTTTAAGTCAATTTCCAATAGCGGGTGCGCTTCTGAGAATGGCCTGCCGCTTTCCATTCTGAACCGAGAAATCATACTTTTTGCATCTCTCTCACTGAGCACGATATTAGTCACGAATCGCTCAGGTATGCCCTTACCCAAGCCACCCTGCAAAATCACATATATATTGTTGTTAGATACAGGCGCATCGAGGTATATATCCTGAATGTACGGGTCTTTAAACAATACCTCCATAACACCATATCCTGCGGTGTATTTCATAAGATAGTTTGCAAGCTGATTTACAGTTTTCATTTCTTCTTCTCTATCCTTCCCAAGGCGTATTCCATACAACTTCGCAAGCTTAAATATGAGTTTTGAGCCCTCCTCTTCGATGTACTTCATAGATGCGCCCGGCTTCAAAACGTTCATACCTCTCGGGTACTCTGCTAAGAGCTCTTTTCTAGCCATATCTATGAGACGCATGTGCTCATCTGGTATGTGATACTCCGGCGGGTCGACATAGTAAAGACCTTCTATTTCAGTGGGCAACCTGTAAAGCTTAACTGGAATCTCCTCAACTACATACTCTTTCACTAGCACGCTACCCTTGGGTTTATCCAAGACAATCCACGATGGTGAGAATCCCGGTCTAGACCTAGAATTTTTCTGCAGTATTTCATCTATAGTGTCTTTGATTCTCTTTCCGCTAACTTGAAGTCCTACACTTCTTACCTGTGCAAGCAAAGTAAGCGGAGTTCTAACTTTCTCGTCAAGATGAATATTAACATTAATGCCAATTTGCTCAAGCCACTCTACATAAGCTCTTAGCACATAGTTTAAGTCTTCAATGGTTGTCGCACGGCACTTTTTACACCGTTCAGAATAAAACGGCTCTTTGCCAAACTGGTCCACAACATGATAAAAATACGTGGGAAATTCAGCAATATTGCCAATAAATACATTCTTAAGCCGACTAAATACGCTCTGCGGGTTTAGCGGGCAGACAGGACATCTCAACTTTCTACGGTCTTTCTCGGGCACATCACCAAAGTAGTCCATCAAAGGATTTCTGAGGCTTAAATTATCCAGAGTTCTTGTAAAATCAAGAATGCTTTTGAGAAGCCTCATGCTCTCGCCAAAGTACTCACGCACATTGTATTTTTCTAAGTCTATCAAATCCACGTTCGGTGATAAAGAAAGAGTTTGTAACGCTCTTCCAAGGCATATTTTATGTGTGAGGTCCCCTGGATTCTTGCATCTCCTACATTCTTTGATTACAAGCTTGGTTATGTCCCCTTCGGTTACTACCTCATAAGCACAAGATTTCAAAACTTTCTTACCTATGTCTTTCTTTTTTGGTTGTGGATTAGTCGTAGAACCTGCATTAGAACCAACTTCTTTCGCACCTTCAGCTGAGGTTGCCATAGCATATGAATGGGCTATAACATATATAAACATAACGGCTAAATCCATGAGCAACTCGCATGCA
>JALULR010000063.1 GCA_027056155.1 DHVE2 group archaeon | reverse complement strand
GTACTCTAAAAGGATAATAGTTTGTGAAAATCACACCTTATCGCTCACTGCCCAAGGGCGCAAGGCGGCTCATTACCTATTACTCTATCGGCGAGCCAAGTACAGTGGGTATTATTATTTTCAATGCTTATTTATTTCTCTTGGGATACTCACCAATATATGTGGGCTCCATAATCAGTGGTGCATCTCTCATTACCGCATTATTACTTCCTTTGCTTGGGTACCTTTCCGACAAAAAGATAAACGCGAAATATTATATCATGACTCTTGAAGCTCTGTTAGGTTTGTCATTCATTATATACGGCCTAGCGAGTAGCGAGCTTTGGATATTTATAGGGCGCGTTATTTTCTCCACAGCCATGCTATTTTCATTCGCATCTAATGTCTATGAAAGAGAGTTGTACCCTCGTGATAAGCTAGAAGATGCGTATATCTGGCACTGGATAATTCCCTCGGTGGCAGGCATTGTGACGTATATTGGTGCATTTATTTACTTTTCGTTAGTTCCCAATATTCAATATGCACGGATTTTCTATGTGGCTCTGGGCTTGCTCGCGCCTCTATTTATCGCTTACGTGTACTTTGCTTTACCAAACATGCCTACATACCCTGAGCGTAGCAAAATAAAAATTCCGCAAGGGCTCCTTGGTGTGGTGCTTGTGTATCTGTGCGCATATTTTACTACGTATTTTTTGTACGGGATTACCTTAGATAATATTGTAATTAATTACTTTGGCTCGGGATTGGGTATAATTATCGTACTTTCTCTTATAGATCATGTATTTGGGTTTTCGTCGAGTATTATCAAGGCACATATTCCCAAAAGATATTTTCATTATATTCCGTACATATCTATGATTTCCATAAGTGCAGCATCGTTGCTTATTTTTGTTATGCAGTTTTTGGGATTTGAGGAGCTATTAAGTTTTATTATTATCTATTCATTCATCGCATTTATGTGGCCATTATGGCACATGAGCTTCAAGCCACTTTTACAAAAGAGAGTGCCCTTAGAATATAGAGGCACCGTGTTCTCAAGCATTAGCTCAATATCAAAAATTGTAAATATTCCACTAGCCTTCATACTGGGATTGCTCATAACCTTGTTTGGCTCATTTGCACCCATTGTAATCTCTTCTGCATTCGCGCTAACCACTGCTATCTCTCTAAAAATAGTTATAAAAAGATGAAAATTTAGCCTTTTACTACACCTAATGGCACCATCTTAGCAACGATTTTCGATATGCCTGCGCCTTCCACTGCTTTCACTACATTGTCTATATTTTTATATGCTCCCGGTGCCTCCTCCGCCGCCACTTTGTTACTAGCGCTTCTCACATATATCTTTTTTGAGGCCCATAGCTCTTTTTTAACCTCTTCGCCCCTGAATTTCCTAAGTGCTTGGTGTCTGCTCATTACCCTTCCTGCGCCATGGCATGTTGAGCCAAAGGTCTCTTCCATCGCTCTCTGCGTGCCTACAAGCACGTACGAGCCCGTGCCCATATCTCCGGGTATGAGAACCGGCTGTCCAATATCTCGATATATTTCCGAGAGCTCAGGCCTGCCCGCCGCAAAAGCTCGGGTAGCACCTTTGCGATGCACATATAACATCATTCTCTTTCCATCAACTATGTGCTCTTCTCTCTTTGCAATATTATGCGCTACTCCATAAACGAGATGCATATCTAGCTCCTCAGGCGCCATGTTGAATACCTTTCCAAACGATTCGCGGACCCAGTGCATTATAAGCTGTCGATTCGTAAATCCGAAATTGGCAGCTGCGCTCATAGCGGCGAAATAATCTTCAGATTCTTTGCTCTTCACAGGCGCGCAAGCTAGCTGGCGGTCTACAAGATTTATGCCATACTTCCTCGCGGCATTTTCCATTATGCGTATGTAATCTGTGGCAACCTGATGTCCCAGCCCCCTAGAGCCGGTATGAATCATTACCATTACTTGGCCCTCTTCTTCAATTCCAAATCTTTTTGCAATCTCGGGCAAGTATATTTTTTCTACTTTTTGAATCTCTAAAAAATGATTTCCCGCGCCTAGTGTGCCAAGCTGCGGTGCTCCTCTTTTTTTAGCTTTATCGCTCACTTTTCGGTGGTCTGCATATTTTATGCTGCCGCCCTCCTCTATTCTCTCTACATCTTCTTGCCAGCCAAATCCGTGCTCTACTGCCCATTTTACTCCCGAGTCTAAAACCTCGTTGAGTTCTTGCATGCTCAGCCTCAGCTTGCCCCGCTCGCCCACGCCTGAGGGCACATTTACAAATATAGTGTCTACAAGCTCTTTTAGTTTTTCTCTTACTTCTTTCTCCGTAAGATTAGTTTTCAGCAAGCGCACGCCGCAATTAATATCATAGCCCACACCGCCCGGCGAAATTACGCCATCTTCTTCGTTAAAAGCTGCCACACCACCTATTGAAAAGCCATAGCCCCAGTGTATATCAGGCATTGCCATGCTCGCTTTTACTATGCCCGGAAGCGTGGCCACATTGGCGACTTGCTCTGGAGCATTATCTTTTTTTATCTGCTCAATCATATCGCTGCTCGCGAATATTATGCCGGGCACGTTCATTCCCGCCTTGTATGATTTGGGTATTTCCCATCGAAACTCATCTATCTTTTTTAAAGGGCCGTTCCACATAAACCTCACCTCGCTATGCTATGAGCGCACAGTATATAAACATTGATTTGGGCGCGCCTCAAGATAAATTTATTTTTTCAACTTTGTCTCTTTTAATGAGAATATTGTAAATTTTCTCTGGTATGTGAAGCACGTCTTCTTTCCGCAAAGCGAGAATCTTTCCGCTTGGAAGCACCACTCTTACTTTTGGTGCGAGAACTCTTACAAGAACGTAGCGCTCCTCTTTTATATCTTTTTTAGTAGTACTTTCATCTGCTTCCTCCGGAGCTCGTTCAACTACTGCTGGCTCTTCTACGATAACTTCGCTTTTATGAGGCGGCGCACCATGTATCACAGAATCCCTAAACTCGGAAATTAATGATTTTATATCGGTGTATAATTGCATCTCTTCCTTGGTCAAATTTTTGGTTTTCACCGTAGGAGAAATAACGCCTTTAAGGAGCTTTCTAATGCGCAAATCAACGAGGTCTTCAAAAGCTTTCTTTGCCCTGTTTAGCTCGTCCGTTATCTCGCCAACCCTTTCTAAGTTCCCCTCGTCAAAATACTGCTTTGCCCTTACTTGAAGCTCTTCTAGCTCGTTAATTACCTCTTTGTAAAAATTTGAATCTAACTTAACAAAACTGTTTTTACTTCTTTTTTCCGCTCTTTTTAGTTCTTCAATAAAGTTGGCTAAGCTCCTTTTCACATGCGAGGCCTATGCAATATATC
>JALULR010000062.1:2953-3362 GCA_027056155.1 DHVE2 group archaeon | reverse complement strand
CCTTGCAGAGCTTTTGAACGCTAAGAAAGAGCCACAGCCTGCGGGCACCGAAGAAGTAAAGGCACGAGTACCAGAGCAAGAGGCAGTAATTGAGAAAGCCGCTGAAGCGCCTCAAGATAACGAACTGAGCGTTGAAGACATGCGAGAGTTAGAAACCGCTATGGCTGTAGGTGAGACATCAGAGAAAAAAGACAAAACTCTCGAGTCTGGAGCTATAGACAAAGAGAGTGTAAAAGAGATTATGGACGCTCTCGAAGGAGAGCAAAGTATGAGTGTAGATGACTTAAAAGAGATAGAAACCGTGCTTATTGCAGAGAAAGCAAAGCCCGCAGAAGAGAAAAATCCTAAAATTGAACAAGAGAAAAAAGCGACATCCGTGCAGAAACGGGAAATAGAACATGAAAAAGAG
>JALULR010000062.1:0-2943 GCA_027056155.1 DHVE2 group archaeon | reverse complement strand
GCAGGGATCATCCGATAAACTAAGCAAATTTCTATATAACTTTGGAAGCAATGAGGACATACTAGCATTTTCACCGCTCATTGTATTGTTTATCTATATTTCGTCGTTATCTTTCATATCCGAGCCGGGATTGTCAATAATGGTACAGACCATTTCCATATTCATGCTATCATTAGGGGCCATTGCCGGGTTTGTGGCATATCTAAAACTCAAGAATTTCAACAAGCAAGAGCTGGAGTACGGTGCACTGCTAGCACTTGCCCCGCTCTTAACCTTAGTGCCCTACGCTTCTTATCTATCTTTGCTTGTGCTAGCCGGTATTGTATATTTAGGATACAAGAGAGATTTAAATTACTGGCTTCTGTACGTGACAGCAGCTGTAGCGTTTGGAGTCCAGCTGAATTTTGCATTATTTTATGCCATGGTATTCATAGGTATATTTTCGGTGCATATTATTTATCGATATAGAGATATGGACTTTGGATTGAGCGCTACCCCAAAGTTGCCTGCAAAAAATCTTCGTGAAGAGGGAATGATTGCATTTAAAGAACATAGGTACTATGATGCAATTTATCTTCTTAGGCGAGCGTTGAAAGAGCATCCCAACGATGTGGAAATCATGAATACGCTCGGGCTTGCCTATGGACGTATTGGCAATACGGAGCTTGCCATAGAACATTTCACGAGAATCACAGAGATAAAACCAGATTATAAATATGCGTGGAATAATATGGGGAATGTATATGCCCGAATGGAAAAATACAATAAAGCAGTAAGCTGCTATAAGAAAGCCTTAGAAATAGATCCAAACTACAGCGATGCACTTTTAAACATGGGTTACGTAATGATTAGGAAGGGTAGCTATGGAGAGGCTATGAAAATGGCCGAAAAGATAAAAGCAGTCACATGATTTACGAGATTTCTAGCTCTCGCTCAAGAATTTTCAAGTACTTTTCATCGATGGTTTTAGGATCGATGGATATTATAAGTATGGTTTTTGTCTCTGAAATCTTATCCTCAACATGTCGTATAAACTGTACCACAGAATCTGGCGAGTTTTTGCTCATTAGAAAATCTATACCATCTAAAAACAACACGTATTTTTTACCGATGTACTCTTCCATAAAATAATTCAAGTTCTCGAGAATGGGCGGTATGGATTTTTGCTCAGTTTTGCTTTCAGTTAGCCAGTAAATATCACTAGATACATCGTAATAGCGCTTAAACCTCCGGGGGTTAATTCTTGTAATTATAATACCTTTGTACCCCCTATCGAGATTATCTTTTAGGTAAGATATGGAGCGATATGGCTTCTCTTCTTCCACTAGGTACGATACGCCCGGTTGCAAAGATACCTTGCTTTTTATCAAATCTGCAGCCATTGATATATCTGGAGCTTTACCCAGTATTCTCGAAAACGCCACGATTTTTTTAAGTGATGCTATTAAACGACTAGTATTACTTATGTTTTTAGCAAGGTAATATATTACCTCATCGTCAACCTTCATATCTATGTCCTTTGCTTTTAGTTTTAATATGCTCAACCTTGCCTCCTCGGTAGGATTAGCAAGGTCCACGGAAATTCCAGACTCAATCTTCGAGCGCAGAGACGGGTCCATGGTATAATATCGCAATTTAAAATTAGAAGCGAGCACTATTTGCCTATCTTCCTTGCTATAGCTTTCAATAATGAGATTTATAAGAGGGTGCATATCTTCACGCTCTAGCAAGAGATGGAAATCGTCTACGAGGAGAATTTCGGAATCGAAGTTTATCCTATTCCTTAAAATAATCTCTTCAGAATTTTCATAAATCACACTATGGTGGTTCTTAATATATTCATTGCCTATTGCATTTAATAGATGTGTCTTACCTGTACCGCTCTCACCTACGATTATTAGTGGATTTATACTTCCTATTTTTTCAATAATCTTCTTTGCGGCAGTGTAAGCAAGCTCGTTTCCCTCATGCACAATGTAGTTGTCAAAAGTGTACTTTGGGTTCAGTCCGCTTTTTGTATCTTCGCTCTTTAATCCAGTTAATAAATTAAATAGCTCGTCTTCGCTCTCTTCTATATCTTGCTTCTTTTTCACATACTCCTCTATCTCCTCGCGATGCTCTTTATATTTAAGCGGGTCAGATAGAATATTGATGTAATGTATCGAATTTGGGTCGCTATAGTTTTCGAGTATGCTCTTATACCTCTTCATCTCAGGAATGAGCTTTTTGTACTCACGATACAAGCTTACAAATCTTTTAACATCTTTACTTTTTAAGCTCTCGTAGATAGGATCGAGGTTATAGCCCTCCCTATACCAGCGCCTTAAATCGTCTTTAATTTCCTCGATTCTCTCTTTTTTATCACTCACCATGTGAATAATAAACCACACCTATTTAATGTTTTTACTTACAAGCTCATATTAACGGGATTTTTCTGAGCCAGTCTATATCACTTATGTACAAGTCACGTATATCATTTAAGCCGAGAGTAATCATAGCAAGGCGCTCTAAGCCCAAGCCCCATGCAAGCACGGGATTTTTTATGTTCAAAGGTTCGAGTACCTCTGGCCTGAATATCCCCGCTCCACCTAACTCGAGCCACTTTCCGTTGTACAGCACTTCTATCTCTAAGCTGGGCTCTGTGTATGGAAAATACGAAGGTCTAAATCTTATCTCGGCGAATCCCATGCGACTGTAAAACTCCTTTAATATGCCCAGCAGCAGGGAAAAGCTCGCGTCTTCGTCCATATATATGCCCTCTATCTGCGTGAATTCTGGGAGATGAGTAGAGTCCATGTTTTCTCTTCTAAACACACGCCCAATGGAGAACATTCTCACTGGCGGCTCTCTATGCGTGTATAGATATTTTATCGAATTCACAGTAGTATGGGTTCTCAGCAAAGCTCGCGTAGCAATATCCTCTCGCCACATATATCTCCAACC
>JALULR010000061.1 GCA_027056155.1 DHVE2 group archaeon | reverse complement strand
ACCATGAACGGTGCAATTAACCTCTGCGGTTTAGATATACCGTATTCCGCGATACTTCTTATTATTACCGCAAAGCCCTTGCGCATGTAGGAATCTTTCAGAAAATCTTTTACTGCCTCTGGGCTAGCACCGAATTTCTCCGCCCCTTTCTCAAGTGCCTCACCCACAATCTTCGCGTGAAGCCTTTCCTTCACACCTTTTGGCTTCTCAACGCCTGCATATACTGCAAAGGATTTTTCAAGTTTTTTGACTTCGGTCATTTCCTTCATTATGAACTTTGCAAATTTGTGGTCCATAACATGGTTTAGATAGTCAATAATTTCTCCTTCGTCAAATTCCTGCTTTTCGTTTTTATTATTCATTTACTTCACCTCCTTTTCAACCTTTCCTAGGTATTTTATACCCTCCTCCAGATGTTCAACTATATCCATATAGTCCTCATCATTTTGCAATGCCTTTTTAGCCTCGGTCAAATAAGAAATCACCAGCCTGCGCTCATTTTTGAGAATTTGGATAATGTTTATGTTTGCGGAGTACACATAGCATCTTCCGTTTTTCTCTCTTTCCACCAGGTAGTGCCTTCGCAGATTATTCAGTCCGTTCACCACGGTGCTGTACGCATATCCTATTTCCTCCGCAATCTCTTTTGCGCTCATTGCTCTTTTGCTGAGAACTAACAGAGAGTAAATGTCCGCTTCTATGTCTCCGAATCCCCAGTGCACCATCACTTTTTTCAGCGCACTATAAGCTCCATTTCCTCTGATATTTATCATTGTTATGAGAGATTAGATAATCATATTTAAAATTTTCTGAGTTTTTGCATTATAACACAAAAGGCGAAACTCTGAAAAATTAGAAAAAATGCAATGGAATATTTCTAGATAACAATAGTCGAAACTTATGTATAAAATACGGGCATAACCGGAGATATGAACGTAATCGATTTAGACACGGGAATCTTAGATAAATACGGGGATAAGGTAGTGAGAAAAGCATCCAACATGCGCGGGTTCTACGGGGATGAAGAGGCTTTAGAGAAATTGATAAAATCTGGAGACCCGATAATTTACGAAGTTTACTCGGTGCCCAGGGAGGGAGAGGGCGAATTGTCCTACGGTGTGACGATTTTGCATCCCGGCACCGTCGGCGGGGAGTTCTACATGACTAAGGGGCATTACCACGAAAAGAAGGATCGGGCAGAGATATACATGGGAATACGCGGGCATGGCCTGCTTCTTATGCAAAATGGCAATGAAGTAAAATGGGAAGAGATGCAAAGAGGCACAATTGTGTACGTTCCTCCGTTCTGGGCGCACAGAAGCATAAACACTGGCAATGAGGATTTCATATTTCTCGCAATATATCCCGGAGACGCAGGCCACGATTACGGTTCGATAGCCGAGCGTGGCTTTGCCAAGCTCGTGATTAAAGATGGCGAGGATTACAAAATAATCGATAATCCCCGATACAGGTGAGCTCTTGCTCGCTAACATACTGCACAGGATTGATGGCAGAGGGTACAAAGCGTATAAAGAGCTCTACGGCAAAAGAGATAAAGTAGGCGAATTTGAAATAAGCTTTGTAAAAATACAGGGGGACCCGTTTGCATCGCCGAGCGTGCTTTCTGCACGCACAAACATCGATTGGAAACGCTACGGCAGTTGCGCTCTCGGAGTGGAAGATTTTCTGTATCGCAGGCTGCACCGCGCTTTGAAAAAATACAGCAAGCGAGTAGGGGAAGGTCATAGTGGATTCTTGGGCATACCTGCACCAAAAAATATCATGATTCGTAGAAGCGCTGTGCAAATAATCGGGCATGAGCTTGAGCTTAGATTTTGGATAGGCTTGCCTGCGAGGCACAGACGCATAATGGGGTACGAAGCAGAGCACATGATATACGATGCGGTGCCCCGAGCTCTAGAAGAGACGCTAATCTACGAGCCCGAGAGATTGATAAAACATGTGCAGAGTTGCGAGCAGCAAGAATGCTTGAGGAGAAAATTGAGAGAGCACGGACTTGTATCATTCATCGCCAACGGTAGCTTACTCCCACGGCGTTGTGGTGACTGCGAAGAGCCGCTAGATGATGCGGTGCCCTTCGAGGCACCCAAATCGTTAGAGCTGGAACTATGCACCGAGCATAAATGCTTTAGTGGATTAGGGCTGCCTAGAGGAGTGAGTGTGATTGCAGGCACTGCGTTTCATGGCAAGAGCACGCTTTTAAACGCCATACGCGATGGTATTTACAATCATGTTCCCGGCGATGGCAGAGAGTGCGTGGTTACCGTAAGAAACTCGTTTAAAGTGCGGGCAGAAGACGGGCGCTCGGTGCGCTGCGTGGATATTTCTACCTTTGTGTACAACTTACCAGACGCTAGAGATACAAAATGCTTTACTACCGACAACGCGAGCGGAGCAACTAGCATGGCCGCAGGCATACAAGAGAGCATAGAAGCGGGAGCAGAGCTCATACTAATCGACGAAGATACCAGCGCTACAAACCTCCTATTCTACGATGAAAGAGCGGATAAATTATTTAAGCATAAAACGGTGAGCACAATTGTGGAAAAAGCGAGGGACATTGCAGCAAAAGGCATATCATTGGTAATAGTTTCTAGCGGCTCTTTGCCCGTGGTGGAAGCGGCGGATACACTTATCATCATGGAAGACTACAAGCCACGGCACGTTAATATAAACGCGAAAATGGGCTTTGAAGAATATGCTTTTCCCGAGTCTAGAATATTAACCTCACATGTAAATATTGAAAAACCCAAAATACACGGCTCGTGGCTCACCTCAAAAACATTATCAAGGCCGGTAAGGCTAGAGAACAACGAGCAACTTCGAGAAGAATCACAAATGAATATGATTGCAAGATTTTTAGAAGGCGCAGATATGTTTAAAGGCATGTCATTTTCAGATATAGCAAAGCACATAACCGAGAACTTCTCATTCGCCCCGAGCGGTAGAGCTTACGGCCCAGAGCTTGCAGAGATTAGAGGTTTAGACGTAGTATTTGCACTTAATCGTGTATCAGATATTAAAGTCAAACGATGAGTTTTTCAAGCTCTTTTTTCAGATCCGCATAGGTGTCATGCAACGCCTGCGGTATGATTTTAGTATCAGCTAGCACGGGCATGAAATTGGTATCACCGTTCCACCGTGGCACGATATGCACATGCACATGCTCTTCTATACCCGCGCCAGCCACACGCCCTAAATTTATGCCTATGTTGAATCCCTCAGGGCCCATGGCATTTTTTATTGTTTGAATCATAAGAGCTACTAGCTTCTGAATTTCCAAAACCTCGGCATCGCTCAAGCTCACCCATGAATCAGTATGTCTATACGGCACAACCATCACATCTGGATCTTATACACATCTCCGCG
>JALULR010000060.1 GCA_027056155.1 DHVE2 group archaeon | reverse complement strand
ACTATAAACTTAGCATACTCAAAAGGAAGATGGCTCATCTTCTTGCTCTTTGTAAGCAAAAGTTTTTCAAGCACGAGATACAAAGCTCTCTTTCCGTATGTGGGATATATCCAATCTACCGTCTCACCCAAAAGCACGAACCCCACACGGTTTTTGGTTCTCGAGAGATAGGTAACTAATGTAGCTGCGGCTCTGACTGAATAACGCAAAATCTTTGAATATTCTTCGGTGCCTTTATAAAATCTGCGCACATCTAGCAGTATAACCGCATCGCCCGAGCGCTCGCTTTCGTATTCGTTTACCATGAGTGTGTTTTTTCTCGCAGTTGCTTTCCAGTTTATCCAGCGCATTGAATCTCCGGGAGTGTACTTGCGAATATCAGAAAACTCCATGCCTAGTCCTTTGCGGCGAGAATGATAATCACCGAGCAAGCTCCTAGTGCGCCGTGGGTGAATGGAAAACTTGCGCACATACTCTATCTTAGGATATACTTTTATCTCTTCTTTTGTGTTTGTCTCAGTGCTTATTATTTGCATACCACCCATGTCCTCTGAAATGATTTTCAATCTTGTTAGCTTTATTTTTCCAAATTCGCTAAGCTCAATTTTCTTTTTCAACTTTTCTTTTTCTTCCACAAACCCAGAAAATGAGCCTAACGCATCTTCCACTTTGTAGTAAGCGTAGCCCTTAAGAGCATAACGCAAAACGAGAACATCGCCTTCTACATATCTTCGATTTCTATATTTTCTTGTAACTTTAACTTTCTCAAACTTGAACAAGTGCGCCATTAGCATAATCCACAAAAATGGAATTGCAGTGAATATAGGTACGGGTGACTGAAACAGCAATCCAACTATAAGCAAGAGAACAGAGTATAGAAGAAAGGCATAGTACAGCTTTGTGTGCATGGCTACACCTTTGGCACGGGTATCTTTTTAAGTATGTCTTCGATAACATCTCCGGGTCTGACTCCACGAATCCATGGCTCGGGCTTGAGTATGATACGATGCACAAGTGCGATTCTTGTAACTGCTTTGACATCGTCAGGTATTACATAATCTCGACCTAATACGTACGCTCTAGCTCTAGCTAGCTTCATCACGGCAATTGAGCCTCTTGGCGATGCGCCCACTTCTACCTGCACATTCTCTCTAGTGGCTCGAACCACTCTGAGAAGGTAATCGAGCACATCTTCCTCTATGTATATATCTTCCACCTCCCTGCGCATTTGCATTATGTCTTCGATGGTAGCCACCTGCGCAAGCGTTATCTCATCTTTGCGCCATGTTATGCGCCTTCTCAGTATTTCCATCTCTCCTTGAAAATCCGGGTACCCAACGCTTAGCTTTACCAAAAACCGGTCTAACTGTGCTTCTGGTAATGGATATGTGCCTTCGTATTCAATCGGGTTTTGTGTGGCAATGACTACGAATGGTTCATTTAGCGGGTAAGTTGTGCCCTCTATGGTTACCTGCTTTTCTTGCATTGCTTCAAGCAACGCAGCCTGAGTTTTTGGAGGTGCTCTGTTTATCTCGTCTGCAAGGAGCAAATTGGTAAAAACAGGACCACGCATAAACTTAAACTCGCCGCTCTTTCTATCGTAGATATACGTGCCCGTTATATCGCTTGGCAGAAGGTCAGGCGTGAATTGCACTCTCTTAAACTTAAAGCCTATCGCCTGCGAAAAAGACCGAGCAATAAGCGTTTTTGCAAGCCCGGGGTTGTCTTCAAAAAGTATGTGCCCGCCTGCAAGCAGTGCATACATCACCTGCTTTAACACCTCGTCTTTATTCACTATCACTTTTTTAACTTCTTTTAGTATGTCTTCAATTTTCTCGTTCATTTCATCGCCTCCAATACCGTTTTAATATCATTTTTAAACTCCCTTCCGGGAACAGATAGTGTGAGGTCATGGCGCCTCTTGTAAAACTTTGCTATTATCGCTCCAGCATGCCCCATGTACTTGCTCAAAAACTCAGCGTTATCAAGCTTTGTACGCAATTCTCTTTCACTTATCCCAAATCTTATCTTTAGCTCAATATCCACCATTGTGAGTATTCGCATCTCTACATCTCGCTGAGCAACTGAATTGCCTTTTAGAGCTTTGCGCACCGTCTCTTTAAAATGCGCAATGTCGTTTGCAACCTTGATATCATCGTCTCTTATTATTTCTGGGTCTACGTACTCTTCTTTATTCTCTCTAGGCCATGCACGGAATAGTAGCACGATTGGGAAATATATGGCTGCAAATATTGCAACATAGAGCACGTAGATATCTACACCTAATATAATGCCCATCTGCAAAACTATGCCAGTAATGAGCAGCAAAAGCACCGTAGCATATACTGCAAATTTCCCTATCAGCTTAAGATAATTCACGTTTCACCGCCTCCAGCGCTGCAATAGCTTCTTCTCTCTGCGCCTCGCTCATCTCATGCGGGCTATACCTAGCCGCCTCAAATAGTGCCACTAGCTTTTTTACAGGTGCACTTGACACTTCAAAGTTCTCTACAATGAAATTTTCAAACTCTCGCGGTGTATAATGGTTCTTCTCCGATTGCCTGAGCGCATGTATCATATTCTCTAGCTCTTTATAAGCACGCAGAATCGCACTTCGCACATCTTCACCTAGTTGCACAGTGTAAATCGCTTGCTCCACATATTTTTTAGCTTCTTTGCTCTCCACTATAACTTCTTTCTCTTTACGTTTTATATTTCTGATGATTGCATAAAACAATATACCCATTAGAAAAATCAAAGATACGTAAAACACTACCGCGCTAACTGGCACTCCGCCAACCGGCTTTACGCTATTTTCCGAGGAACTAATAGTTACTTTGTTTAATCCGAATATCAAACCCATAATTATGCCAATGGTTATTACTGTTCCTATTATCTCACTTATAATGTCATCGAGCATATGGCCCTTCAATCTTTTACGTATAAGCAATGCTCCAATTATGCCAGATACAATTATGCCATAAAACACACCTATAAAAATCCAAGAGTAATCACCGTACACAACCTGCGAGCTAGGGGGCATATCTATCGTCGTGTGTCCATTGGGAGCCATTACAGTATAATCTACATTCAGTGTGCCAACTTCAATGGCTAAAAGGACAAAGAGGAAGATAAGAATAAGTAACAAAGTTGCATCACGTGTAATCTTCATTTACAGGATAATAATGTTTAATCATTTTAAGTTTTCTGGCTTCCAGTATGGCTCGCGAAGCATTATTGCTTTCTTAAATAGTTCCTTTAATTCTTTGTCGGTGGCACCCTCTCGCATGGGTGTTAAAAGATCTACTAAATTATCATCTCTCAGCAAGCAAGGCTTTAACTTTCCATCACTCGTGAGTCGTATTCTCGTGCAGTTCATGCAGAATTCGCTGTTGTGCAT
>JALULR010000059.1 GCA_027056155.1 DHVE2 group archaeon | reverse complement strand
TAGGTCAGAGATATCTTATATATATGACAAATATGCTCACGTTTAACTTTGGTCGCTCATTTATGACCGGTCAGAATGTAAGTACTTTGTTATTTGGTGGGTATAACGAAAAGCAGCACTCATATACTTATGGTCGATTGTGGAATACCTTGATCTTATTCGGTATAGCTACGGTGCTATCTTACTTGATAGGTTACTTCCTTGGCGCGATTGTGGCTTGGAAGAGAGGTAGTTTAGCAGATTCAGGAACTATCGTAACCAGCTTAATTTTCTATAATATGCCTACTTTTTGGTTAGGATTGATATTTATATATGTATTTGCGTTTCAATTAGGGTGGTTCCCCTTGCGCGCGAATGCATGGATGGAGTATGGCTATTTCTCGGTAGCTTACATAAAAGCGCTAATTATGCCATTAACCGTCCTGCTCCTTGTTAGCTTGGCTGGAACTACCTTGCTTATGAGAACAAGTATGTTAGATGTGATGGGTGAAGAGTACATAGTTACTGCCAAGGCAAAAGGTATTTCAGAGAAGAGGGTACTTTATAAGCATGCTGCCAGAAACGCCTTGCTACCTCTAGTAACTTCATTTGTGATAGCATTGGCATTTACAGTTGCAGGAGGTGTGATTACCGAGCAAGTATTCACATATCCTGGTGTTGGCCTGTTATATATTGGCGCACTTATGCAGTTAGATTTGCCCATAGTATACGCAACTTTGTACATAATAACATTACTAGTGCTTATAGGCAACTTTGTGGCTGACCTACTCTATGGTGTGTTAGATCCTAGAGTGAGGATACAGTAGGGAGGTGTAAAAATGTCATCTGTTAGATGGGATGAACTTAAGAGAAGTATGCTTCGAGCAACTAAGACAAATTGGAAACTATTCAAGCAGAGCAAGTTAGGAATGGTGGGATTGGGAATAATTATATTTTTCCTAATTTTAGCCATTTTCGCACCCTTGATACCTTTCACATATAGCCCAGATTATCTTGCTCCGGCTGGTGATTTGTTTGAGATAGATAATTATACTGCGTCTATTCCTACGCAAGAGCATTGGCATGCTCCTGTGTCTATCAAAACCCCAATTCGGAGAGGATTTGATGCTGCGATTGGTGGAATTTTGATATATTCTTCCAATGGTAAGGCGTATTTCTATCCCAGGGATATGGCGGATCAGTCATTGCTGCGATTGAAAAATCCTGTGTTTAAGAGTATCCCCAGTGGTATGAATGACATGCTCTATCTAAAATATAATAATAAAATAATTGGCTTGACAAATGATTCTTTGTATTTCTATCCGGTGCATTATTGGTATAATACCAGTAGCAGCTCTGAAGAGATTAGAAAGGATTTGATATTAGAGAACCCCTTGAAAGTAACTTTTAATCATGAGATAAAATATTATTCCAATATCTGGGACGAGAACCAGACGGGATCTAGTGGATTAGTAGCTATTGCATTAGCCTCGGAGAAAAATGTTTCTCTATTTGTTTGGAGCTACTCTTCTATGTTTGGAGGCGTTTCTTCGATTACGCATTTCAAATATACTTTCCCTATGAATACTACTGTGGTTGCTGCTCCGCAGATACGAATGGATTTTGCAGATAAGCACACATGGATTATAGTTCCCACAGATAACTACATTGTAAAGTACGATTTAAAGTGGAATATGAATAATAATACAGGGCAGGTAGAGGGAGTTTCTGGAAAAACAATAGGATGGTATTATTCGTTGACCCGCAACGGTGAGACATATGCGCTAAATGGTGCGAATAGTATTGGTCTAATATATTCAAAAGCATATATGATGACTCAGGTAGATCCTAGTTTAGATATTATGGTTGCACTTTGCGAGGACAACTATGCATTTGGTATCTATGCTAATAATGGTACAGCAGCGTGGAACACAACGCTATCTCTTAATCCTATGGATGCTAGAATACATAGCATGGAAGTAAAGGGAATGTTTGGTACTGTGCGAGAATTCATGATGTTGTATGGGACTACTAATGTCGGGAGCTTTATAGCAAAATTGGATCCCAAAACAGGAGTTGTTATGAATTCCACTGCTGGTAGTGAAACTGCGTATATGATTCTGAGAGGTACTATTAATTATGTGTCTGAATATGATGGTGGTTCTCAATCGTATTACGTGAGTACAGAAGAGGGTGCAATATACAAAGTAAAAGAGCTATTTTACACCAATTTGACAGGTGGCGCTAGGAGCGAAGGATTAAACATGTCATTTACCGTTATTGGCGGCTCTGCCACTCCTGCAGTGTATTTAGGAAGTACATATACTTCACATGGATTAACAGGAACATACATAGGTGTGGTTACCAAGCAAAATACTATATATCTCCAGGCGTCGGGTGGTACTAGGATACCAACCGTAGTTATTCCTCCATTTGGACATGGCCGTGCATCTGGCAATTTCTACCTGTTTGGAACTGATTACGAGGGCCACGATATTTGGACATGGCTAGTGTATGGCTCCCGAACCTCGCTGCTTGTGGGTTTGACCGCTGCAGTAATTTCGGTTATTGCGGGTACGTTTATCGGGATAATTTCCGGATTCTACGGTGGTTGGATTGATATCGTAATAATGAGAACTGTGGATATCATACTCACTTTGCCCGGCATTGTGATTATGCTTTTGCTTGCCGCAGTGATGGGTCCAAATATATGGAACATAGTGCTTATTATCTCTGTGTTAGGATGGGCAGGCATTGCCAGAGTTATCCGCGCTGTAACATTATCTTTGAAAAACCGGCCGTTTATGGATGCGGCGCGGGTTGCAGGTGCATCTAATGCTAGAATGATAACAGTGCATATATTCCCCAATGTGCTCCCTCTGACATTCCTGTACATGACTTTTGGAGTGGCAGGAGCTATATTATCTGAGGCAGCACTTGCATTCTTAGGCTTGGGTGACCCAAATTCCGTATCTTGGGGAATGATGCTACAGTTTTTGCGTATGTACGCACAGCAGACCAATCCTAATGCGTGGGGTTGGCTCATAATGCCCGGTGTATTTATTACGTTGATTAGCTTAGCGTTCTACTTAGTTGGCAGGGCATTTGATGAAATAGTCAACCCGCGCTTGAGGAAGAGGTGAGCAAGATGGCAAACTTACTTACTGTGAAAAATCTGTCGGTACATTACAAAATTCAGAATGGCTGGGTTTATGCAGTGGACGATGTGAATATCTCCCTTAAACCGGGAGAGACCATGGGCTTAGTGGGTGAATCTGGATGCGGTAAAACCACCACGGGCTACGCTATAACCCAATTGCTTGCGGATAATGCCTATGTCAAAAAAGAGAGCAAGGTAATCTTTGGTGGGAAGGATTTAATCAAAGCTGGCACATATCCAAGCAAAAAGTATAAAGGTTATAGAAAAATAGATGAGTACAGCCCGGAGATGCG
>JALULR010000058.1 GCA_027056155.1 DHVE2 group archaeon | reverse complement strand
TCCTTATCATGGTCTCCTTTCAGCATGTTTCATTCTCTCTAATTCTATTTTATGCTCTCTGCGCCTCGCTATTGCTATTAAAAATTGAATTTGCAGCCTATTCGAGCGTACTCCATAGCTCTTTACTGCTCCACTCTTTTAGTTATGCAACAAAGCACAAAAGGCGGAAAAGTTATTAGAATTGAGATACTAGAAGTAAGTAAAAGAATACATATAAAAGAAATACAGGAAATAACATTTAGTTTGCCTCCGGGTGATATAGCCACCGGATTATGTTTAGCAGGCTTGGGCGCTCTGCGGGACTTTGCATCTTGCCCATGACGGGGTCACTTAACAAACAGATATTATATTTGCTCCGTATATTTGCTCCGCCCAAATCCTTCGCTATCGCTCAGGACTTCAGATACCCGCAACACATTAGACAATCAAATTAATATTTCCAAAGGCCTTACCCACTGATAATGGAAGAGCCCAGCGTAGACATAAGCAAAATCAAAAACAAGTGCAAATGGACATGCTGCTGTCCCATCGTGAGATTTTACGAAGAAGGTAGATTAGAAGGGTATTGGGTTAAGCATTATTGTTTGGGCGACTGGAAGAATTGCGTAAGGTATCAGATGGAAGAGAGAGGTGAGCCGCATGAAGATTGCATGCTTCCAGACGGTACAATACGCGAAGAGCTATGCGATTAATTTTCGTTGATAACTTCTTTCAATTTCCCGATTTCCACCGTTCTCTGCCCCCCGCTCTTCATGTTTTTAGCGACCACTTTTCCCTCGCGCACTTCCTCACCTACAATTATCGCATACCTCGCATTAATGCGATTCGCATACTTCAATTGTTTTCCGAGAGAGCGCCCGGTGAGGTCCATATCTACCCGAAATCCCTCTTTCCTCAGCTTCATAGCAATCTGAGTAGCTTCTTTCCTGAATCCCGGGACTATTGCCACAAAGATATCCACTTCCATGCGCTCTTCAGGCCAGATACCTTCTCTTTTCATAATTAATTCAAGAACCGCATCACCCATGCCGAAGCCCACGGCGGGCGTGGGCTCTCCACCGAAGAGTTGCACTACATTATCGTATCTTCCACCACCAAGAATTGCGCGGAATTCTCCCTTAGAATCATGCGCTTCAAAAACTACGCCAGTGTAGTATGCAAGCCCGCGCACTATCGATAAATCCAAGGTAATTTCTTTGCCATAGGCAGCAAGCAGCTCTTGTAGCTCGAGAAGGTCTTCACCTCGCTCCGACTCGCCAATTTTTGATAGTACCTCACTCACAGTGCCCTTCACACTGAGAATCTCCGATATTTCCAAGCCGGCATCGCTACCCGCAATATCTTGCAGCTTTCCCAAAAACTGCTCTTCCGGAATTTTATCTCTCTTATCTATAACCCGAAACGTCTCTTCGATTCGCTCCACACCTAATTTTCTGAGAATCTCTTCCATCAACAACCTATCGCTTACCCTCATCTCGTATTTACCTTTGAGCCCGAGAGAATCTAAAATCTCCATTGCCAGCGCGAGCACCTCCGCATCTGCCTCAATGCCAGCTACACCGAATATATCTGCATTAAACTGATAAAATTCTCGCAATCTACCGCTCTGCGGCTCTTCGTAGCGCCACATCTTCGGGAACGAGAACCATTTTACAGGCTTGATTAAATCTTTGCGGGAGGCTAGCATTCTAGCTACTGTGGGAGTTAGCTCAGGTATAAGCGTGATACTACGCCCGCCTTTATCCACAAAGCTAAAAGTCTGCTCCACTATCTCATCACCGCTCTTCACGCGAAAAAGCTCTAAATGCTCCACACTGGGTGCATCAATCTCATGGAACCCAAATTCTCTTGCTGTGGCATTTATTTTGTCAAACACAATGCGCCTAGCGCGCATGCTCTCTGGGTATATATCGCGAAAGCCTTTGAGCTTCTGAAACATAGGCTAATGATTACTTAGATTTATAAAAAATTATGCCCGTTGCCTATCTCAACTTTCTCATTAAAGGGGGTTTTGAAAAATAAAAAGATATATATATATATCCTTGCAATTTCGCATATTCTCACCGATTCGAATAATTATCACCTTGCATGTTTTCATAGTTTTCCTGCGAATAATTTTGCGTAATATGCGCCTGCGGCGGTCTTCGTCTAAGCAAGAGCAGCACAACGAGTGTAACTGCTGCAGCCACAACGCCGATTATAATATACCACATGTAATTACCTAGCCCGCCGCCCGCTGTGCTGCCTCCAGCACTCTCTGATGCTTTTTGACTTACCTCTTTTCCTAGGATATATGTTGGTTTTTTGTCAGTGTACTCCGTTAGGATAACATCATCGATTATGTGATTATCATCACTGTCCCCCGTGGCCCCGCCAAATCCAAACCCGGTGTAATTGCATCCATACTTTGCAAAAGGCACACCTGTTAGGTCAATAATTTTTTCATTATCCAAAAACACACAAATATGCGAGGTATCTGCTGAAAAATATATATCCATACTATGCCAATGCCCATCATCAACCTTGTTTGTTTCATACGTGCCATAATGCGCGCTGGGCAAAGGGGTGGAGAAAGTATCTGTTATTCCCACATAATCGCGGTATGGGTCAAAATTGTTAAGGTATGTATCTAACTCCACAGCATAACCAGGAGATATCTGCATACTCCCATCAGAGTTTGCACTTAATGCCAAGTCACCCCCACTGGTTACCCTCTTATAGATTTCATAGGGCCTCATATCTTTGTAAAAAGCAAATGCAATTCCATCTGCCCCATCTCCACCACCTATCATGTATCGGAAATGCACATAAAATCCATGAGCCATGCTTCCGTGGTACTTCATAAAGGCCATGCAACCCATCCTGTACTCGGAAGTGGTGAGATAAAAGTTTCCATTTTCTGAGTTCCATACACCCTCGTTTGCGGTATCATTATTGTATCTGTATATCCAGAATTTGTTATCGGGATTTGAGCTAAAATTTTCATAGAAACTCATCGTAGTATCTGGATTGCTCTCACTCCCAGCCCCGGGATTTCCGTAGTACATGTACACGGTATTAGCGCCCACATTCAAATGCGGCACTTTTACCCAAACTCGCGCCCATGCACCGTTAACTTTACTCTCTATCCAGTACGGTATGCTCTCCTCAGCACCGGCACTTGTGTTATAGTATGTAAATCTCAAATCTCCAAAATCTGCACGCATATGCCCGTTGTAGCTTATATTCAGCGATAATTGATATCCGTTCAGCACCTCTTGAGAGCTTATAGTTATCGCCCGTTTGTATTTCCACGCTGAATTCCACCATGTATCTGCTTTAACTTCGCCATGTGCTAGCGATGCGCCCATGCTTCCAAGCAGCACCGCAATTACCACTATAGCTATAATCTTGCCATTCATAACAAGCCCTCCATTTTTTAAAGGGATAATATTCAATAACAATAAAAAATTATCGCAGGTGGTAGGAAAATAGTTTATACATTGAAATTATGAGGGTAGTACATGAAGTACATTATTGTAACCGGCGGTGTGATTTCTGGGCTTGGCAAGGGCATTACCACAAGCTCCATAGCAAAAATTCTCAAAAATAGAGGAATGAAAGTAACTGCGATAAAAATTGACCCATACCTTAATTATGACGCAGGCACAATGAACCCGTACCAGCACGGAGAGGTTTTTGTGCTTGAAGACGGCGGAGAGGTGGACCTAGATTTGGGAAACTACGAGCGATTTCTTGATACAAACTTAACATTTGACCACAATATAACTACGGGCAAAGTTTATAAGACAGTTATTGAAAGAGAGCGTAGAGGCGAGTATTTAGGCAAGACCGTGCAGATAATTCCGCATATCACCGAGGAGATAAAAAGAAGAATAAAAAAAATCGCCGTAGAAAGCGATGCAAATGTCACGGTCATAGAAATAGGCGGCACGGTGGGTGATATAGAGAGTATGCCTTTCTTGGAGGCTGCGCGCCAGCTCTGGATTGAGGAGGGCTTTCGCAACGTGCTATTTGTACATACGACTCTCGTGCCTATAATGGACGTAGTTGGTGAGCAAAAAACCAAGCCTACTCAGCACAGCGTCAAAGAGCTGCGCTCGCTGGGCATTCAGCCAGATATAATCATTGGTCGTGCAAAGGAAAAGCTTACCACAGAAACAAGAAGAAAAATCTCGCTGTTTTGCAACGTGCCCTACGAGGCAGTAATAAGCGCCCCAGATGCGCGGTCAATTTATGAAGTTCCATTGATTTTTGAAGAGCAAGGGCTGGGTGAGTACATAATGGGCAAGTTACAGCTATGGGGCGAAAATCCCAACTGGAAATCATGGAAACGCTTTCTTAACAATCTCTACAAGCCCCGTGACGAGGTAACAATAGCCATCGTGGGCAAGTACGTGCATCTCAAAGACTCGTATATAAGCCACAGCGAAGCTTTAACCCATGTGGCGGCAAAGCTCAAAACAAAGGTAAATCTCACGTGGGTAGATAGCGAAGAAATTGAAGAAAAAGGCACAACCATGCTAGAAGACGCCCACGGAATACTCATTCCCGGCGGCTTCGGCGCTCGCGGCTCGGAGGGAAAGATACTCGCTGCAAAATATGCAAGAGAGCACAATGTACCCTTCCTAGGTGTGTGCTTCGGGTTTCAGCTTGCCGTGGTAGAATTCGCAAGAAACGTGCTCGGATACGAAGATGCAAACAGCACCGAGTTACAGCCAAGCACCTCCGCCCCGGTGATAGACTTACTTCCAGAGCAGAGAGATGTAGAAGCTCTCGGTGGTACAATGCGGCTAGGCGCTCAGAAGATAGTTATTGATAAGGGAAGCATGGCACATCACATATACGGGCGACTAGAAATAGAAGAGCGGCACAGGCACAGGTACGAAGTAAACCCCGAGTACATAGATGAGTTTGAAAAGCATGGGTTACATTTCAGCGGAAAAGACGAGAGCGGTGAGAGAATGGAAATATTCGAGCTAAAAGAGCACATATTTTACATGGGCTCCCAGTTCCACCCAGAGTTCAAATCAAGGCCATTGAAGCCCTCACCACTGCACTTAGAGTTAGTGAAAGCCGCAAAGAGTTATAAAAATCAAAACAATGTGTGATTTTTTAAATAAAATAAATATTCATCTTTCTTTTATATGCTGTTGATTGAAAATCAAAAAACACATATAGTTTAAGATACATACCTTGCTTAGGAGGTAATGATATGAAGAGCATAAAAAAGGCGTATGTGGCAATAGGTATTCTCGTGATGGTTTTGATGTTAGGGAGCGCTCTTTCGCATGGTGCAGTGCCCAAGGCGCAGGGAAGTGCTATGAATTCTAGCAGAGTCTTGAAAATTGCAGTACAGCAAGACCTGCCTAACTTCAACTACTTCGACTTGAGAAGTAATACGGTGTGGAAGAGTAATGTGATTGGCTGGAACTTTGAGAGCTTGGTTGGAATGGACTTTGATGGAAATCCATACGGATTATTGGCCAAGAGTTGGGATTTTAACCCATACCCCTATCCTAGCGTAACTCTATATTTAAGAGAAGGCATCACATGGCAAGATGGGCAGCCGTTTACAGCTAAAGATGTGATTTTTTCATACTGTGCACTAAGAGGTAACACCACAGAATCCGGACAAAAATTTACTATTCCTTTCGACGACAACAATGATGGCTTTGTGAGCTTCTCAGAGATACAGAATCATGTCATCTATGTGAACGAATATACCGTGAAGATAACTGCAAGACAGACGTATAACTATTTCTTCTTAGGCACACTTGGCATTCCAATAATTCCTATGCATATATGGAAAGACCACTTAGTAAATGATGACGGCGCGGGCATTTCCGTAGATTCGGAAGGATACACCCACGGAATAATAGACACCACATGGAACAATGACCCAAATGCTACAATAGGCACAGGTCCCTTCATGTACTCTGGCGGTGTAAAAGATTCATATAGATTGGAGAAGCCATACAGCGGGTACTGGGGCAAGAACTTCAGAACTCCTGATGGCTTTAGATTGTGGAACACCAATATATCTGAAATGATATTCAAAGTGTACTCCAGCAAAGATGAAGCAATATCTGCCCTTACTACCGGTGATGTAGATTATATTGCGTGGTCCATTCAGCCCGATAATGTAAATTTGCTGAAGCAATACCCATCTATTAGATTGCACTACATGGCAGATAACGGATACTACTACCTTGCATTTAATGAGAAGCAAGAGCCTGCAAATTACATTGCATTCCGCCACGCTGTATCGCATGCTATCGATAAGGCGACTGCAGTGCAGAGATACCTCGGTGGATTTGGTAGCGCTGGCGATTCTGTAGAGCCACCGTTCTTTACATCTTGGTATAATGCGTCTGTGCAGCACTATCCCTATAACCCAGCTACAGCAAAGAAGATTCTTGACGGTGAGCATGTTTCCGCAGCTAATGGTTTTGTGGAGCAGGACCCATCTTGGAACGAGAAGTTTGTTGACGTGAATGGCGATGGGTGGAGAGACTTACCTGATGGCTCTCCAATGCAGCCTATTACACTATTCACCCCACCTGCAGATTACGACCCTGTGAGAATCGAGGTTTGGCAGGGTATCGCCCAGAATCTCAGAAGCCTAGGTGTTAATATACAGGCAGAGCCTGTGGACTTTGATACTTTGGTAGCATATATGCAATCGTACAATTATGTAATGCTCGAGCTTGGCTGGTCACTGGGTACTGATGCAATAGGCAACCTTGCAGATATATTTGGACCTCAATCAATCCAGAACACATGGGGCTGGTGGAATGCTAGCAATCCAAATTCTTACTACAAGAACGCTGGCGGTGTGCATAACACCCGTGCAGATAAAATTTCTCAGGATTATGCTACCCTATTTAGCAAGGTTATCAACAAGGCATCTACCACTTTCGATACTAACACGCAAATAAAGTACACAAAATGGGCTCAGAATATCATTGCACAGGCAACTGTGGTTAATGTGCTGTATTATAGGCTCAATATTGAAGCAACCCTCAATACATGGAATGGCTGGATTGAATGGCAAGGCACTGTGTTTAACAGATTTTCTCTAGGCAATTTATACCCGGTAAATAACGCAATTACCAATAACAAACTAAAAATAATGCCAGATATCCCTGCACAAGTAGCCATTGGTAAGAGCGCCGCGGGGCAAATTACCATAGTGAATCAATACGGCACGCCGCTTAGCAATGTGAATGTAAGCATCTCCGCGTCTTCACAAGTACAAATAACGCCTCAGAGCGGAAAGACAGATAACATGGGTGTGTTTTCGTTTAATATCAATGCCCTTGAACCCGGAATCGCCACAATAACTATAGAAGCATCAGCAAATGGATTGGAGTCAGAATACACAGGTACCGTGAAAACCTTGGGATATAAAGCGCTGCATATCACCGCAACAGCAAAGGAATACTCTTTGGCTCCGGGAGGCAACACCCAAATTACGGTAAGAGCCACAGACCAAAATGGTGCGCCGGTTGGCGGAGTAAATGTGACAGTGGATGAAATTTTGGTGGGCTATGGTTCTTTGGACAAATACTCAGACACCACAGACCAAAATGGATATGCAACATTCACATACACTGCCCCCTCTAGCAATAGCATGCAATACCAATACACAGACATGCACACTCTTGCAAACCTCGTGTTTAGTGCTACAAAAGAAGGCTATAGTCCTAGTAACACTGTGACTATGAACTTGATAACATACAACACCGCGGAATCATGGAATATAGTGCGTATAACTTCGGCTACAAATTGGACCGTTAATATGACTAGCCTAACAACTGACATATATATCCACACAGAGAACTTCGATGGCACCCCCCTCCCTGATACTTATGTGAATATCAGCTATTCAAACATAACATACCTAAACAATGCCCCAACCAGTACGGAAACAGACGACAATGGTAATGCTAAAGTACAGCTCACGTTTAACAAAGATTTGCCAACAAAAGTAGTAGTAGTGAAATTTCACATTCCCTCGGTTCACTCAATAGATGATGCGGTAGATATCCTATACTGGAACGGTGCTGTTGGTGTGCCGCTGTATGGTGGCCATATATCTATTGACCCTTTCATGGTTGGGGATTCTTCACTCACATATACTGTTTCGCTATATAACCAGACAAACCAGCACCCTATCGGAAATCAGATAATTGGTACTGTGCTCAGCGATTCTCCTGACGGTGCTCTTGCTAACTTCGCTTCCGGTCCCGCCTTTGATACTACAAATGAATGGGTAGGAATCAATGTGTACGCAAAATATAGTGATACTAATATAGGTTTCCCTGCGGAGTGGAATGGAGTTGCAGATAATGCAACAAAACAATACCTGATGAGTACCTATAATGTGGATATGGAGCCAATGCAGATTGTGAATGGTACGGGTAATTTTACAATAGCGAGAGCCCAGAGTTCATATAGGGATCTTACAGAGAGGCTATATATAATCACTGGTGGTTCTACATCTTATCCACCGCCGTATGGTGCATTTATAATGAATGGTAACCAGAGTTTCCAAACTCAGATAGGATTCCAAAGAGCACAACACATAATTATTGAATCGATATCAACGCAGCCGGCAGTAATCTCGGGCAATAATTTCAGCGTTAATGTTAGTGTGTACAATGAAAACAACGCACCAGTCAAGGGGGTAAATGTGAAAGTTTTTAACAATCACCATCTATTTAGCTCAGTGTCAGGCACTACCGATTCCTCTGGACAAATTACACTAACTCCCAAAGCACCTGCGGTGAATACACCCAAGACCATCGATGTTTTTGCAAGAGCGAGTGGTAACTCAACAACATATAGAGTGCTCGAATCTACGCAAATCCTTGTTGAGCCAAAAATAGCATACTTTGAATATCTAAATACCCCGGGCACCGTGCTCTGGAACGGCACCAGTACTACAATTACAGGTAAGTTAATGGGCTCGAATGGTCCAATCACCAACACAAATGTTACCCTGATCCTCAACGGCACAGCGGTGGCGAATAATGAAACTAATTCAAACGGTGTGGTTTCATTCACAATTAACGATAGAGAATACAACGGAGTTGTAGAGCTCCAATTGAGATTCTCCGCTTCTGGGTACTTCACAGCAACCATATCAAAAGAAGTCCTTATAACCGGAGGGGAGATGGCAATAACTACCCTTAATTACCCATACTTAGTAGGCGTAGGAGCAAATGGAAACATTACCATCAATATAAACAGCACCTTCTCTCTCAATTATGTAACGTTGTACATAAAAGAAGACAGCGAAAGCACATATCACCAATATACAATGCAGAGAGTTGGAAACACCAACACCTACTACGCAAACATAAAATTCACAAACGCCGGAAACTATAGCTTCTACATCGTCGCTAGCGACATACATGGAAACACCGTAAATTCGGACATAGAAACAATAACCGCAAGCAGCACCGTGCCAGAGCTAAGCAATTTTGGAATGATAGCAATTACCCTGCTCGGCATGGCTCTACTTCTTCTGCGGAAGAGAAAATAACTTTCCTTTTTATTTTTGTAGCGCTCCATAATTCTCTTTAGAAAAGTTTTTCCATCAAATCGCCATGAGCGAGTATGCGCAATAAAAGAGATTATGACGAGCTAAGAACTGTGAAAATCACCCCGAATTTTCAAAAAAAGGCTTACAGCTCCGTGCTTTATCAGCAGGGCGAGACCATTGTACTTTGCTCTGCGCAGGTTATCGAAAATGTGCCAGATTGGTTGAAAAACGAGAATAAAGGCTGGCTCACGGCAGAGTACTCCATGCTCCCCGGCTCCTCTGAGACACGAATTTTTAGGGAGCGTGGTCACGTGAACGGACGCAGTAAAGAGATTGAGAGAATAATCGGCCGTGCGCTAAGAGCTGCAGTGGACCTGAGCAAGCTAGGAGCCAGAACTATTTGGATTGACTGTGATGTCATACAGGCAGATGGTGGTACGAGGACAGCTAGTATAACTGGTGGGTTTTTGGCGCTGTATCTCGCAGTGCAAAGATTGCTCAAAGAGGGAAAAATAGCAGAGGACCCGATAAAATATCAAGTGGCCGCTGTGAGTGTGGGCATAGTGCAGGGTGTGCCCATGCTAGACCTCGCATACGAGGAGGACTCGCAGGCAGATGTGGATTTGAATGTGGCCATGACCTCGGATATGAGGTACGTAGAGATTCAAGGCACTTCGGAGCAAGAGCCGCTTAGCGAAGAGCAACTTAAAAATTTATTAAACCTAGCCAAAAAGGGCATATCTGAGCTCGTAGCTATCCAGAGAGAAGTGATGGAAAATGTGTAGATTTATAGCTGTAGTTGCAAAAGAGCGCTTCGAGCCTGCCCCGTATATAGATGAGCTAGAAAAAATGGCAAAAACGGGTTTGCATGCCGAGCATGGCGATGGCTGGGGACTATGGCTCAAAAGCGGTGAAGATGAATACATACACAAAGAAACCGTGCCCATTTGGTCCCGCAAAACAAAAAATTTTCCCTGCGCAAACATACTTTTTGCCCATGCGCGAAAGCGTGGCAAAGGCGCGAAAATTGCCCTTGAAAACACACACCCATTTCTTAGTAAAGGCGCCGTTTTTATGCACAATGGCCTCATTAACATATCTCACGAAGAATCTTGCGGTGAGACCGACTCAGAAAGCTTATTTATGAACATCGTTCACCGCGGGCTTTGGAACGTGCTCTGCGATATCGAAAAATATGAGTTTGTCTCAATTAACTCTGTTTTGTACATGGATGGAAAAATATACGTGATAAGATACGCTAGACGTGAGGAAGATTATTACAGCATATACATACGCAGGGAAAAAGAGCGAGTGATAATATCCACCGAGGGCGGCGGTGAGCTAATCAAAAATAAGAGCGTTGTAGTTATAGACGAGGAGCTTCATGTAGAAGAGTTTCCATTTTGCCCAGATATGTTCCGTTGAGCAAATAAACTTTAAAATCATCAATAATCTTATTTTTCATCAATGGTCCGATGGGGTCCGCCAATGCAGAGCCCACTAAAGGATTAAAAGCAGCCACCACGAATATCTTCGGCGCTCCAGAATATCGTTTCTTGCCTTGCTCTGTTAGCGTACCAACGAGATGGCATGCATAGCGATGGCTCTTTCCCACCGAGTCTCGAAGCTCAATCTCTGGATGAATGTGCCCCATAAAAACGTATTTTGCATTCATAACCTCCTCAGAAGGCCATGAATGCCCGTGCATAAATCCATAATTGCCAATACGAAATCCTTCCGCACCGTATATTTTAGCATTAAGCAGGTTTTCTAATCCGCCGTCATGATTACCTTTAGCCACATAAATGTCCACATCGAGCTTCTCCAAGAGATGCACATTTCTATACTCGCCAATACTATGCTTCGCATCGCCCAAGATTATTAACTTTTTAGCATCGTATTTGCTAATGAGCATCTTAATTCTTTGCAATAGTGCATCTTCAGAATCAGGGAGCATTATGCCCTCCTTTCTCAAAACATATTCATAGCCCATGTGCAAGTCCGCTATAACCAACGCATTTAGCTCGTTTATAAAGAATGCACGCTCATTGGGAACTAACTCAATCATCTTTCACACCATAGTGCAAAAGCAGGCCAGAGCCCAATCTCTCGCATGATTTGAGTTTGAGTCCTATTACCTCTGCATTTTCTTTAGCCCCCGTGCCTGCCACTATGCTTGGCGCATCTCCACCAATAATAATTGACCCCACGAAAATATATAGCTCATCTACTAACCGCGCTCTCAAGAAAGATGAAATTATGGTGCCACCTCCCTCAACCATCACGCTCTTGATACCACGCTCGTATAACTCGGTGAGCAAACAGCCTAAATTAACGCGCTCTGCGCCACATCTGATGAGTTTAGCATTTAAATTTCTTTTTTGTGCACGCTCTGTGGTTGCAATTATAGTTGGCGCATCGTCGTTGAGCACGCGGGCAGTATCCGGGATTCTGAGCTGTGAATCTAGCACAATTCTAACTGGATTTTTAGCAAGAGGCACATATTTCTTCTTAACTGTGAGCTTGGGGTCATCTTTAAGCACAGTATTTATGCCCACCAAAATAGCATCTACACTTGCACGCAGTTTATGCACGCGCATAAAATCAGCATCATCGCTAATTTTTATTCTTTTCCCGCCTACGAGTGCAATTCTTCCATCTACACTCATCGCCGCGTTTATTATTATTCTAGGCCTATTCATACACATCATCACTCATTATTTTCATATATCCTGTTTTTGATATATAAACGGCTAAACGCTTCTTTTTCAGGAGCTCAAAAAACTCCTGCCACTGTATAGGCTCAAATTTGCCATCTGCTTTCTTAGATAACTGCACCACATCGCTATCTCTTATCTTCACGGGCATTAAGCCATAACGCTCGGCATTTTTCTTAGTCTCTTCCTCGTTAAGTTTGCTCATCATCTATGCAAGATAATTTGCCTCATTAATAAATCTTTCACTTTTAGAGGGTGGGTTGAAACCCTAGAGAAAAATAATATAGGAAAGATTAATGAGGTATGAGAAGGACTCTGGAGCTCTACAAGATAGTAAAAATTGGGTTGAAAGCACTGAAGAGAGCAAAGATTCCATTGT
>JALULR010000057.1 GCA_027056155.1 DHVE2 group archaeon | reverse complement strand
GAGCTATGAAAAGAAGCATTGCCCATGTAAACGCAATTACGAAGGGTATGTAAATTTTCCAATTTTGCTTGTTTCGCTTTTTTATGTCAATAGTCAGCTCATTTAATAACTGTTCCTTGGAAATTTGCATTATTAATCACCTTTTTAATGTTTTCAAGCTCTGTGCCCACTATGTATATTTTAATGTTACTCCGCTCTGCAATTTTAAGGGCTAGCATATCCAAAGGTACATTCAGTCCTGCGTTCATCTTCTTGTCAGTTAGTAGAGACATCGCTTCAGCATAGCTCATGCTCTCTATAAGCATTGCATCTTTATGCGTCCGGGGGTCTTTATCGTATATCCCACCTACTGAGGTTATGTTAATCACATAATCTGCGCCCATACGCTCTGCAAGCAGCAGTGCCACACCATCTGTAGTGTGCCCGGGCTCTGTGCCACCCATAACCACATCTTTATATATCTTGGAAGCGACTACAGCTTCATCTACCGTGCGGGGAATCTCAGTGTTAGTGGTGCTTGTGAGCAATAACTTTGCATTCAAGTGCGTTGCCATAATACCTATTTTATCCAAAGAGTACTGGTCCCAGCCCAGCTCTTTTGCTGTGTGGATATATTTTCTTGCTGTATGCCCACCACCCACCACCACAAAAACGCGCTCATTGCAATGCTCCATAAAACTGCGAAATTCGCGTATATAATCAATATTGAGCTCCTCTCCACTAATCACGGAACCTCCCAGAGATATAACAACCATATTGAGTGAAAAGAGTTTGAAATATTAAAAAATTGTGTTATTTTGTAGCTCTAGTTATGCCTACATCTTTAACACGTATGTACGGAGTATGCACCGGAATCTCCGCTTCCCACCAGTGAATCTGCTCTGGCACCTTGCCAATTCCAGAGATATTGAGAAGCATGCGCTGAATGTTATCGCTTATCCTTATGTTCTTTATGGCTCCTGTAATCTCACCGTTTTCTATTAAAAATATGCCGTCTCTGGGTATGGTTGAAAAATCACCAGTTAGGTAGTTTTGGAACCGTGTATACCAGATATTGGTTACATATATGCCGCGCTTTACATCGAAAAGTTCATCTTGAGAATATGTGCCCGGCTCAACATACAGGTTCCATGGCATGGGCATGATTATGCCCGCATTGCCCGTGTTTTCCATGCTGTACTTCTTTGCATAGCTGTGATTTAAAAGATACGTTTTAAACACGCCGGATTCTATAAAAGCTGTGTTCTTTGTAGGCACACCCTCATCGTCAAACTTCCTTGTGCCGTAGCCATTTGGTAAGTTTCCAATGTCTCTAAGCGTAAACTGCTCAGTTGCTACCTTCTTTCCTATCTTGTCTACAAAGCAGCTAAATCCAGATTCTACCGCCATCACTGAGGCGAACTCACCTACCATCGTAAGAAGATTGCCAATGGATAGGGGGTCAAATACAACATCAAACTTTCCTGCATCACCGAGCTTGGGCTCAGTGACCATTCTTGCAATATCTCCTGCCTTCTTGCCAGCACGCTCAGGGTCAAACTTCTCTAATGTTCGCGCTGACTGCGTGGCATGGCCGCTAGCAAGGTCGTTTTTAAATGCTCTGATGCTAATTTCTATGCCCGTGCCTTCGTCTTTTGCCTCTATGTTATTGCTCGTAGTTAGAAAAGTTTGTGGGTGGTCTACATAGAGCACTCCTGCAACTCTATCTAATTGCGTTGCATTTATTGCTGCTTCAACATGTTCTATGGGGTCTGTGTCCAAAACACGAGAATCATAAGTATCTTCTATATTTTCGTAGTTAAACGGACCTTCTGCAATGCCGTAGTAATCTTCTCTCTTCTCTAAATTTGAAGTAAGCTTGTAAAGCGCATTAAGCACCGACTCAATATGCTCCGACTCGTAGTTTGATAGCTCTGTGCTGGCTATTCTCTTATCCCTTTCAACAAATAGCTCTGTTTTTCTCTCGCTCCAGTGCTTAGCCACAGTTATCTCACCGTTAGCAAATCGTACCTGCTTTCTCTCGTTAATATGCGAAATTATAACCACATCTCCAAAGCCCATGCGCTTTGCTAGATTCATTATACTGTTGTTGATTTCGAACATTGTGCTCACCTCCTTAACATAATGTCTCTTAACCTTGCATAAGCTCCGCCCATCCATACAGGCACACCTTGCATTGGCTCGCCTTTGCCGCATGTGCCAGAATAGAACTCCATGTCCTTGCCCACGGCATCTACACTGCTCCAAAGCGCACGGGTGGTTATCTCAAGTATGGGCTTGCGAGCAGGTGCTTTTAACTCTCCGTTTTCGATTATATACGCTTCTCTGCCTATATAACGCTGCTGGTACCTTCTATCATCTATATTCCACTCGTTGAAGCTCTTTATGTACACTCCTTGTTTTATGTCCTCTACGAGCTCTTCGAAAGTATGCTCCCCGGGAGCTAGGTACGTATTTGCCATACGAACAATGGGCTCTCTGTCATAGTTAACAGCTCTCGCTGCTGCATTTGAGCTCAAATTTAATGCACTGGCATACTCTCTATTTAGCAAAAACTCGGTAATGAGGCCATCTTTGATGAGGTACCTAGGCCTTGCGCGCACACCCTCATCATCGTACATGTAAAAGCCCCAGCTAGCCGGCAATGTAGGGTCTTCTATCACTGTAACTGCGTCTGTGCCAATGCGCTCGCCGAGCATGTCAGGCTTAACAAAACTCTCACCTGCTTGAGCGGCCTCGCGTCCAAATATGCGGTCTGACTCGTAAGGGTGTCCAACGCTCTCATGCACTGCTATGCCTGCCACTTCCGGCGATATGATCACGTCAAGCTTTCCCTCGGGAGCTTGCTTGCCTTTATCGATTAACTCTTTAAGTGCTTTTACATCTTGCACAGCTTTATCCCATGGCTTCGCGGTATCAAGGCTCTCTAAGCCTGAAGAAAAGCCATAAGTGATAAATGGTGCTTGCTCCATCTGATTGTTTTCAAGTACCACTAAATTATACATTACTTCAACTCTAGGTATTATACTCTCTACTTTTGCGCCCTCTGAATTTGCAAAAAGTTTTGTTTCTAGTGAATCGGTATAGCTCAAATAGCGCATGGGCACATTCACTCCAGAATCGAGAACTGCGTGCTCCACGCGCTTAAGATACTCTTCTTTTGCTTCTATGCTCTCGTCCATAAAGTTGTGTTTCATTTCTACCTGATAGCGTACTTGGTGAAACTTTTCAGCGCTGAATTTTATAGGGCTCTTGCGCATCTTCGAGGCAGAGCGCGCTAGCGAAATTGCAAGCTCAACCGCTGCTCGAACAGAATCACGGGTTAGCGTGTTTGTAGATGCAAAGCCCATGCCACCGGATACAAGAACTCTAATGCCTACGCCAGAATCTTTTTGCAAAGACACACCTTGCATTTCTCCGTTTTTCAAAACGATGCTCGTGCCTTCTGTGCCCACATAC
>JALULR010000056.1:1937-3518 GCA_027056155.1 DHVE2 group archaeon | reverse complement strand
CTAATATCCTTTCTACGATGGATTTTGCATTTGTAAAGCCTATCTTGGAGTCTTCGTATAAAAATGCCAAATGCGTCTCAAGCTCATCAGCCCGCACATAGCCCAGCTCAAATATTTTCTGCGGGAGGTCCCTATGCCTGTTTTTTTGGAGTATGGCCATTAGTGAAGGTATGAGCCATGTTCTCAACGTCTCTGTTCCTTCGCTTACTGGATTTGCAACAATAACATTTTCTTTCGGCTCTATGCCCATTTGTTCGTACTCTTGAGCCATTGAAACCAAGGTAAGTGTCTTAATCTCTAAGAATCCCAATCCAATCATTATCTTTCTGGGTATGTCTTCATTAAATCCACGACCGCGATGGTATTTTTCTATTTTTTTGGCAGGTATGGAATCATATCCGTATCCCTTTGCTATGTCTTCTATAATATCGATATAATGCAGGATATCCATGCGGTATGGTGGCACTAGCACATTGATGCTATCTTTTTCAATATGCGCATCATGGCCCATGCGCTCTAGAGCTTTTATTATTTCATTGTCATCCAATTTAAATCCTAAGAGCTCTGCAACTTTTTCTTTGGGTACGTGCATTTCTTCGTAATTTAACTGTGGCGTGCTAATTTTCTTGGAGCCATAGTTTATTTCTACAGCTTCAACCTCTCCACCTCTGTCAGCAAGCGCGCACACTACTATATTCAAGGTGTCAAGAAGTGCGTTGAGGTCAGTGCCGGTCATGTCAATAAATAAATTTTTTGTTCTAGTAGTGACTTGTGTCAGGGTGCCGTTAATGATTGGTGGAAATGAAACCACTTCTCCACGTGAATCTAAAATAATGGGGTATCTGTCAAATTGCTCTAAAATATGGCGGTATTTCACGCCCTTGGGGTGCTTTTCTAAAATCTCTTTCAAGCTCATCTTTTTATCGAATCCAAGGGGCACAAAGGAAAAATCCTCACTTTTTGTGGTATATGTAAAAGGACCGCTAATTTTATCATAGTCGTGAATACCTATTGCAATCTTTTTGCGTTTTCTGCCCACGGTTATGTGCAATTTCTCTTGAAATTCCATCATGCTTTTTATCATGCTTTCATCAATATCTATTCCCTTTATTACTGCTGCAACTATGAATGGACGCACATTCTTCACGGAGCTATCTACAAAGACTTTCTCTCCACCTCTTACTGCTCTATATCTTTTATTTGTACCCTTGCCTATGTAATTTTTAATGCCCCGCGCTATGCCCTCCACAGTGTACAAATCTGGGCGGTCTGGAAAAAATTCTACAAGTATCTCCTCACCATGCGCATCTTTAAGGTCTGCACCTAGCATGCGCACATTCTCCACAAGCTCATCAACGTTAACTCCAAGCCGCTCTAGCTCACTACGCTGAATTCTGATAACGGGCATGCGTGGTTTAATGTGCCGCAGGTATTTATTTTTACTGGAAAAAATCTGCCATAGCTTTTTTAAATAAGCAAGAATATGAATAATCATGAAAAATATCATCTACCTAGCGATAATCTTGACGGGCGTTGTAATTGCATCGGGAATTTATTTGATTTACAGCTCCTCTTATTATG
>JALULR010000056.1:0-1927 GCA_027056155.1 DHVE2 group archaeon | reverse complement strand
CACTAGAACGATTTTGATTTACGAACCACCTCATTACAACGCGTCGCGGAAAAATCCTCTTATCGTTGCGCTGCACGGTGGTGGCGGCAACGCTCAAAAGATGGAGAATTTGACCAATTATGAATTCAATCGTTTAGCAGACAAATACGGGTTTCTGGTGGTTTACCCTGAGGCCATCGACAAGCACTGGAACGATGGAAGGGGAATCGAAGATTACCAATCTCAGAGAGAGAATGTGGACGATGTGAAATTCATATCCGAGTTAATAGATTTTATGGTGAAAAATTACAGCGTGGACCCCTCGCGGGTGTATGTGACGGGTATGTCCAATGGTGCCATTATGAGTTTTAGGCTCGCCTACGAAATAGGAAACAAAATCGCTGCAATTGCACCAGTAGCTGGGGAGATACCATACAACATTTTCGAGAATGAAAGCCCTATAGCTCCAGTTTCTGTTTTGATGGTCAACGGTCTCGAAGACCCACTAGTGCCATGGAGTGGAGGCTATGTGCATCTCCGCGATAGGAAATTGGGTAGAGTTATAGGTGTGGAAAAAAGCTTGGAAGTATGGGTGAAAAAAGACAATTGCACGATGCTAAAAGATAAGCATTACCTGCCAGACAAAGCGAATGATGGTACGCGCGTTTGGCTCAAAGAATACCGAAACAACACAACAGGAATAGAGTGCGTTCTTTACGGTATCGACGGCGGAGGCCACGCTTGGCCGGGAGGCACACAGAATCTTCCCGAATCTTTGGTAGGTAAAGTATCTCATGATATAGATGCGTGCCAAGTAATATGGTCATTTTTCAGAAATCACAAAATCAATGCTTGAAGCGCCAGCTCCACCGCTTCCTCTGGCGTTTTCGCTTCTATGTATTTTCCCTTTGTTATCTTTGCTTTGTCTATTTCCCACGATTTCAATGCGATTACAGTTTTTCCCTCGTTGAGCGCGAAGGAGAGCTCGCTCAAAGTACCAATGAAACCATCAATGGCTATTAAAACATCGCTTGCCCTCACAACTAAATGGTTCCTAGCTAAGCCGTAGTACGTGGGAATCGCTATATCTACGTACTCGTTTGCGCTCTCTTTACCATACGGAAGAATACCAACGGTTATGCCACCCGCATCTTTAGCGCCCTTGCAAGCTTGCTGCATAACTCCGCCCATGCCGCCAGAGATGAGCGCTGCGCCTCTTTTTCCGATCAAGTAGCCTACTTTATAAGCGAGCTCACAAATTTCACCCTCACAATAAGAGCCACCAATCACTCCGATGTTTTTTAGCATAAAAAGAAAATTGAAAAGAGGGTTAAAAAACTATCGTAAACGGTAAAAATTTAGTGGCGATAATTGTTGTTGTAGCGTCTTCCACCACTATAATTTCCATAACTTCTCTTTTGATACCTTCTCTCGTGCTCTTCTGCACTCATATCAATTTCTTCATTTATCTCGTTTACTTCCTCCTCGCTCTTTTTTATGCCGCCATATTTGCCCACATTTAGGCGCATATGCCCGCGAACTAGGGACACATACCCATTATCTACCATTATTGTATCTCCCTCCTCGACAAGGTCCGCCTGCTCGTCCCACAGCGACATTGTCACAACGCCTGTATCGTCGCCTACAATAGCCTCTGTGACATGCTTTATTTCGCCATAGCGGGTGGTTATTTCTTTTGGTTCGCTCTTATGCACAACTTTTGCGAGGACATTTACTCTCTTGTCCTCTGGTTTTAGGTCTTTTATTTTGGTTATTTCTCCTTCCATATCCTACACTTCCTTTTTGGTTTTCTAAGGAAAAGTTTTCTCTGTGAGATAACCTTCCCTCACGCCCCTTATCTGGAATTAGTATAAAAATATTTTGAATAACTGGGTGGGTTGAAACCCTAGAGAAAAATAATATAGGAAAGATTAATGAGGTATGAGAA
>JALULR010000055.1 GCA_027056155.1 DHVE2 group archaeon | reverse complement strand
ATATAGTAGTGTTCATAATGCGTAAGAATAAAGCAAAACGCTTATGGATACCTTTGAGTGTAAACTATGTATCATCATTTTCGTACATTGCATTTCTGATATGGGACATGTTTTTTGGTATGGCGGCTTCTTGTGGAAATAATGCCCAATTACACACGCATGTCCGTGCATTGTTTATATCCATTATTTCTTCGGGAATAATCACCGTATTCACCTACCCGGGACTTCCTTTATCAATATACACGCTTTCTGTATTACACCCTAGCTGGAATAGGTCGGAGAGAATATTTGCAATGCTCAGTGTTCTGGTGTTCTTTGTTATTTTACCTATTGCAGGAGTGATGCTTCCTTAAGAAAGATATATATTAAAGATATATGTTCCATAAAAATGGAAATTGGTGATAACTAATGAATAAGAAAGAAATAAAAACAATACTTCAAACAATAAAATATGCCCTTTTCTCTATTTTTATCGATTTAGCAAGCATTTTCTTATATGTTTATCTTTTCTGTGGTATCGCAGCACTTGCAAGTAGAAGAATTTAAAGGTGATGATAAAATGGATTGGGATTTAAAAAAAAGAGATATTAATGATAATTATGCTGCTTGTACTGATGCTAATATTAACTTATTTGTTGTGGTTGGGAAGGCCTTACTGGAGAAACTGCATTAATAGAAAAACACTCCAATATGTGTTAAGTTATGAGCAACTATAAATAATATGCTCCAATGTTTGATGTAGAAACGCTGGGAGATAGAATATTAAAGTGTGGGTGGAGCAATTGAAACGCAAATAATTTAAAGGAACTTAATCTATCTTCTTATAAACTCTTAAGTGTTTTGAGATATGTATTACGAGCTTCGCAAGGGATAAATTTAATCTATGGTATGAGCATCTGCGCTATATGTATTCTTTGAGCAACTACGATTTTGAGCTTCCAGAGGAACTAATTGCACAGGAGCCCGTTGAGCCGCGAGACCAAGCAAAATTGATGGTTCTTAGCGATTCAATAGAGCATAGGCACTTTTACGATTTGCCAGAGTACATGGAGCGAGGCGATGTTCTAATTCTCAACAACACACGCGTAGTTAGAGCTCGCATCAAAGGGGTAAAAGAAACAGGAGGCAAGGTAGAGTTGCTTATACTTGAAAAATTAGACTCTAATTTTTATAGGTGTTTGGTGAAGGGAAAGAAAATCAGAGTTGGCAGCAAATTAATCTTCGATAAAATTTACGGTACAGTTCTCGCTAAAAATGAGGGCATGTGCGACATTGAATTTTCAGGAGATATCTTGGAGCTCGCAAAGGAGCATGGCGAGGTTCCACTGCCACCATACATAAAAAATCCGCCACCAGATGCTGAGGAAAAGTACCAAACTGTATTTGCAAAAAAAGATGGGGCAGTAGCAGCACCTACCGCTGGGCTACATTTCACCTCAGAGCTTCTTGACAACTTAATTGCCAAGGGTGTGAAAATAGGGTATATCACTTTGCATGTGAGCTATGGCACATTTAAGCCCGTAAAAAGTTCAGATGTGCGAGAGCATAAGGTAGATGAAGAGTATTACATAGTGCGAGATGATGTGGCAGACTTGATTAACAAACGCTCTGGCCGTTTATTTGCAGTGGGCACTACTGTAATGCGCACACTCGAGAGTGTTGCAGAAAACGGGAAAATCATGCCCGGGCAGGGATACACAAACATATTTATATATCCCGGCTACAAATTCAAGGCAGGAGTAGATGCGCTCATCACCAATTTTCATGTGCCAAAGTCGTCTTTGATTCTTCTTGTTACTGCATTTGGGGGCTACCAACGTGTTATGAATGCTTATCGTATTGCAATTGAGAAAAGATACCGATTTTTTAGTTTTGGCGATGCAATGCTTCTTTATAAATTGTAGCGAAATCAACTACAAAAATTTTTTACTATATAGTTAAATTCTCGAAACCATGTCAAGAAATGTTGTAGTTGAAGAAATAAGGTTCACACCTGTGAATGATAGAGAGATTGAGATTGTCGAAAGGAAGGGTATAGGGCACCCAGATAGTGTGGCTGATGGCATTGCAGAAAGTGTGAGCAGAGAGCTATCTAGATATTATATGAAACACTATGGGCGCATTCTGCATCATAACACTGACCAAGCTGAGATTGTAGGCGGGCAGGCGAAGCCCGGATTTGGTGGAGGTAGGGTTTTAGAACCCATATATATTCTTCTCTCCGGCAGAGCCACAACTCGAGTTGGAGATGAGCGTGTGCCGTACCGAACTATTGCTAAAAAAGCCGCTACTGAATTTTTAAAGAAGCACTATAATAATTTAGATATCGAAGAAGATGTTATCATACATACAATGATAGGACAGGGCTCTGTGGACTTAAAGGGATTGTATGACACGCAGAAGCACCTTGCTAACGACACCTCGTTCGGAGTTGGCTATGCACCTATGAGCGACCTTGAGAAGGTAGTTTATCACACTGAAAAGTACATAAATGGCGAGCTAAAGAAGAAGTATCCTGAGGTGGGAGAAGATATAAAGGTCATGGGATACAGAGATGGCGATAGAATGGATATTACCATTGCCGCCGCGTTTGTGGGAAAGCACACACCGGATGCAGACCACTATGTGAGCGTCAAGGAAGAGCTTAAATCCGTGCTTACAGATTATGCAGCCAAGTACACTGATAAAGAAGTACGCTATTTTATCAACACAGGAGATATTCCTGAGGAGAAAATATACTATCTTACAGTTACTGGGCTCAGCATGGAGAATGGCGATGACGGCTCTGTTGGTCGTGGCAATCGTGTAAATGGATTAATTACCCCATATAGACCCATGAGCATGGAGGCAGCGGCGGGCAAGAACCCTGTGACCCATGTTGGTAAGTTATACAACTTACTTGCATTCAAAATAGCAGAAGATGTGGTTAACGAGGCAGGTGGCGATGTTGCCGAGACTCATGTACGCATTGTGTCGCAGATAGGAAAGCCCATCGACCAGCCGCAGGTTGCTAGTGTGCAGATAATACCTGCCAAAGGTGCAAATGTGAACAAGTATTTCAGCGAATTTGAGAGCATAGCAGATGAGTGGCTTGCTAATATAAACAAGATAACGGATATGCTCTTAAATGACGAGATTGATGTATTCTGATTTTTATTTCTCTTTTATTGTGTGTTTTCTTTTTTTGAGTTATTGAGCATCGTCCGCTTGGTAAGGTTTAAATAATAGTTGGATAATTCACCACGGGGATTAAAATGATGACGGAATCAACAGAACTCATAGGTCTGGAAGTGTATACGGATAAAGGCTACTTGCTTGGCACTGTAGAGGATATACTCATAGATATTGAAGAACACAAAATTTACGGGCTTTATGTAGAGCGCTCAAATCCGCTTCTAGTTGAGGACGGCGTGCCGGTATCAGTGCCATATCGCTGGGTAAAAGCTGTGGGCGATGTGATTCTACTAAAGAAGTTCCCATCGTATGTGGGTATCTCTAGCGCGTGATTATTACCTGCATTTATTGCTTTCTTATTTCAGTGCATCTAATTTATCTGTGTGCAAAGTAGCCTACTATTTTT
>JALULR010000054.1 GCA_027056155.1 DHVE2 group archaeon | reverse complement strand
GTGAGAAAGTGGGTTTTGCGAGAGGCAGCACGGCGCGTGGGCGTGCCTGATATAATAATTTCAAGAGAAAAAAAGGCTGCGCAGTACGGCAGTGGTACTTGGAAAATTATAAAGAAGCTAGCAAAGCGCGCGGGGCTCGATGTAAATACCTATCTTGCGAGCGTTGTGGAAAGAAATTAAATCCTTTGAATCCATGTGGCACTATGGAGCTTAAAGAAGTGGTTAGTGCGTTTGGCGTGCCCGGATTCGAAGATGAAATCCGAGCTTTAGTAAAGCGGGAGATGCAAAAGCATGCAGATGATGTTATAGTTGATGCACTTGGTAATGTAATTGCCGTTAAGAGGGGTGGCACGAGAAAGGTTATGCTTGCTGCGCACTTGGACCAAATTGGATTCATGGTAAAATCCATAACCAATGATGGATATCTTGTGATTGCTCCAATAGGTGGTGTGCATACTAGCGTGTTAAGGTCTTCAGTTGTGCGCATTCTTACCGTACATGGTTTTGTGTACGGAGTAATTGGCGAGAAACCGCCGCACTTGGGCAAAGAGCAGAAGAAGTTCGAGTTTAAAGATTTGCGGGTGGATATAGGTGCATCTAGTCGTGAAGAAGCGGAGAAACTGGTGAGTGTGGGCGATGTGGGCTCGTTCGAGCCACGGTATCTTGAGCTTAATGAAAGAGTTGTAGCCAATTCTCTCGATGACAGAGTTGGTGTGTACATACTTCTCAAATTGCTGGAAGAGCTCCATAGTGATGCCACAGTGTATTTTGTAGCTACTGTGCAAGAGGAAGTGGGCTTAAAAGGTGCTCGCACATCTAGTTTTGGGATAGCGCCAGATATCGGCATAGCGGTTGATGTTACCCATGCAACTATGCCTCACGTTGATAAAGATGAAGTGCCCATTGAGTTGGGAAAGGGCCCTGTAGTCGGTGTGGGTTCGGTATCCAATCCCAAGCTTTATCGACATATTATCTCTGTGGCAAAGCACGAAAATATCCCTTATCAAATAGAGGCAAATCCTGCATATTCTGGCACAGATGCAGACATAATCCAGCTAGCCCGTGATGGTGTAGCTACTGGAGTGGTTTCTATTCCCGAGCGGTATATGCACTCTGGCGTAGAGATGATTGACGCTCGTGATGTGGACAACACCATAGCTCTTTTGCGGGCAGTTTTGGAGGATATTGACGAGCTAGATTTAAAATGGTAAACTATTTTTCCAGATTTTTTATCTGAGCTTTGTACATCTCTACAAGCTCTTTGGTTGTGGTTGCTTCCTCTGGACTTTTATCATCTCTCCATTTGCCGGTGAATCTAGGAAAGCGCACAGCCAATCCTGAGCCTTTTTCTAGCATGTCCCTAGCACATGTGTGCGTGGGGCTTAGCGTGATTTCTGCACCCACCACCTCTATTACTACCTTAGGTACGAACCAATAATCTGCTTTAATTTCACTCCACACTCTCGGGTGCTTGTCTTTTATTTTGTACTCCCCAAGCATATTTGGTAGATTAGCAAGCTGGTCATCGGTAAATCCTGAGCCGAGCTTGCACACAGTCTCAAACCTATCTTGCTCTGGGTTGTATGCAGCCATTAGCAATGCGCCGTATGTGCCCTTTCTGCGCCCTTTGCCGGCAAATGCACCCACTATGACCAAATCCAGAGTATCAACTAACTCTATTTTGTAGTCTCTCTTGTACTTAATCCACAGAAACTCTCGAGCTCCTGCACGGTATATGCTCTCTTCCCCGATGTTCTTTGCAACTAAGCCTTCACACCCGTCCTCAATTGCCTTATCAAAGTATTTTTTTATCTCGGCGAGGTCAGAGGATACTAAGCGATGTGCAAATTTCACATGCTCGCTCTTATCAATCACACTCTCTAATGCTTTTCTACGCTCTACATACGGAACCTCAGTCATATCCTTGCCGTCAAGATACAAAACATCAAAGAGAAATAGTACCACGGGAATCTCTTCTATAATTTTCTCAATGCCGTACTTTCTTCCGCGGCGATGCGAAACCATCTGAAACGGAAGCAACTCTCCGGTGTTTATGTCAACGGGCACTGCTTCTCCGTCGAATATCCCTTCTTTGCCCTTAAATGCAGATTTTATAGCCCGCGCCACATCTGGAAACTGTGAGGTGAGCTTTTCTAGTCTGCGAGAGTAGAGCTCTACACTTTTGCTATTAATATGTGCCTGAATGCGCATGCCATCATACTTATACTCAAAAGCCGCGCGCCCACCCATTTTATCCAAGATTTGTTCCAAAGAGGGTAAGCGCTCTGCTAACATAGCACGTATAGGCACACCGACCTCTATGCTAACATTCTTTATGCTTTCTACACCGCTACTAGCGAGAAGCTTTGCTATGTACCCAAGGTCAGGGTGTATGTTGTAAGCGCGCTCTACATACTTACGGTTTTCCTTCCCTTCGCCAAATGCTATGGCAAGTGCGTCGAGTATGGTCATATCCGCTATTCCTAGCCTGAGCTTTCCTACAACAGTGCGTGCTATGTACCGTGCTTCTTTTGGCGTGGCTACATTGAATAGCTCAACAAGTAGCTTTATTTTCTTGTTTTGACTGCCAGAGCCCTCAGCCCTAGCAATTTTCTCGAAATTATCATAAACCTTTTCTACGGTGAGCTCTTCCTCTTTACCAAAAGAAAATAAGCTGGTCTGCTTTTTGTTTTTGAAAACTTCCTCGGCAGCTAACCCTATGTCGCCATGCTTTTGAAATTTCTCAACGACTTTCTTCTCAGAGCTGCCCGATGCTTGGGATATTGCCTTTATAGCGAGCTTCTCTGCTAAGCCTAGCTCTATGCCTACAAAATCCGCGTATAATTTACCTTGTGTGAGATAAACAACTTTGTCTATGATTTTCACCGGTGTTTTGAGTAGAAGCTCTACAAGGTAATCTGTCATTTCTAAGCGCTTGGTTGTCCCCTCTATTTTTTCGTAGGTATCAGCAATATCTGCGTAAAGCATAGCTCAAATATCGTTTGAAGGTATATAAGGGTTTACAAGGTATGTAAATAATACTGGAGCATTAGTGTTCAAAGTGCTCAACCTTAATATATGCGCATCTTATATCATCACGATGAAATGGAAAGATGCGGTGTTTGTTGGAGTCGTAGTTATCTCTTTTCCATTGTACTACTTCATGCTTCAGAATTTATCTAATTTTATGCTTTTAATTTTAAATTTTAGTATTGGTATTTATTATTGGTTATCTTTGTCCAAAATTTGTTACAACATAAATCACTAAAACAATGTATCCACCAGAATTAGTAAAACCTATGCGTGAAGACCTAACCAGAGTTGGGTTCACTGAATTATTTAATGCCGAAGAAGTAACTGCTGCTTTAACAAAAGAGGGCACCACTTTAGTTGTTGTCAATTCTGTTTGTGGTTGTGCTGCTGCTAATGCGAGACCTGCAGCCGCAATGTCCTTACAAAACGACAAAAAACCAGATCAAATCGTTACCGTTTTTGCTGGAGTAGATTCTGATGCTACAGCAAAAGCACGTGAAAATATGATTCCTTTTCCTCCATCATCACCTTCAATTGCATTATTTAAAGATGGTGTATTGG
>JALULR010000053.1 GCA_027056155.1 DHVE2 group archaeon | reverse complement strand
GTATTATATTGCCAATTTTCATGTGTTAGATTCGCATAGTACCGCTGTGCCTAATGCTACTATCATTATAATGTATAATAAAGATGTAATTAACAATTTAACCACAGACAAATCAGGTATGGCCACTGTTTCACTTATAAATGGCACCTATTCAGTTATTGTACTATGGGAGAACACTGAAGTAAATAAGGGCGTTCTAAATGTTCAACATAATATGAGTGAAAATATATCTGCTACTATCTACTATCTAACAGTGCTCTTACAGGGAAAAGACAACAATGCGATATCTGGCGAGATAACAATAATTAGAAATGGAGAGGTAGTAGCTGAAAAAGATACTTCTAAATTCATCATTAGATTACCCGCAGGCACCTACACAGTTAGAGCAAAGATATCGAAAAGCATGTACCTTACATACACCACGGAAGAACTAAGCAAAGATGTAAGTTTGGGTAAAGACCAGAAAATTACATTGCATTTCAATAAATATCCTGTACCATTTGCTAGCTCAATGCTGTTCTATATTATCTTAGGATACCTCGCCACATTGCTCGTTCTTATTGGTATTTGTTATATCATTGCCAAACGGAAAAACAGGGAAACTAAACCAGAGGAAAAGAAGATAAAATCCGAAAGCAAAGACACCGGCGAAGATAACATAGAGTTGCCAGAAGAAAATGCCGAAGGAGATAAAAATGAGCCAAGCGATGAGCTACTTAATGAAGATTGAAAAAAATAATTAGTCTTTTTTCTCTTCTGTTTTCTTTGAACTTGCACTTTTCTTGCTTGTGCTTTTCTTTGTGCTCTTTTTCGTAGTTTTCTTTGCGGTTTTCTTAGGTTTGGACTCTGATTTATCTTCGGTATCCTCTTTCTTTTCACTCTCTTTTTTTGAGCTCTTTTTTCTGGTGGTTTTCTTCTTTGCAGGCTTCTTTTCCTCTTCTTGCTTTTCTTCTTTGTCCTTGGACTCTGGCTCTTTAGCATCTTCCTCCTTGGCAGGTTCTGGCTCGTTTTTCTCTTCTTTCTTTTCTTCCTTCTTTGGATACACTTCGAAGAATTTCACATTCTTATTTGCCACAAAGTCTCTAATATCGCTTACAATCATATATTTAGCAATGCTCCACGAAGAATCGTACTTGCACGAATCAGCGAGCTCGATGAGGATATCCTCTCCTCTGACTTCAATTTTGAAATTTTCTACATCTTTGCCGTAGTCCATCTCAAGTATTGCTTTTACTTTCTCTACTTCACCCTCAATTTTCTCGAGGATTTTAAACCTGTATTTTAGGGTCTTCCCTGCTAATGGGTGATTGAAATCAATCACAACTCTGCCGGGTGTGACTGTAACTATTCTACCTCTCTTGTTATCTATGATTACTTCCATGCCTACTCTAGGCACCGCATTTTTATCACGCTCTGCAACTTTTCTCGCAATCTCACGGTACGAATGAATCTTTACCAACTTAGCATCGCGCTCTCCGTAAGCGTTTTCTGGAGGAATTGTTACAATGTACTCTTTTCCCACTTCTGCCTGTAAAAGCTCTTCGTCCATACCCTTTATGAGCCGCTCTGCACCCACTATCGAGTACATCGCTCCGTACTTTATGGTAGGATCATGAATGCCATTTTCTTTTGCTAACTCTTCATTCGTGGTGTCAAATAGATCTTCCTTTCCTTCTTCCACGACCCAAGCATCGTATTCCCAGCGAATGATATCTCCTTTTTCCATGGTAATCCCCAGTCGGTATTTGTATTGCCTATTTAATCCTTTGCCCATTACCTCTTGTTTTTAAGTCTCTCACGGGTAAGTTCAGCGTAATTCTTACCTCTTTTGCGCAGTACATACGCAAGTGCCACACTTATCAAGCCCACAGCTGTGATTACTATCAAGAGCAGAAAAAACGTATCTCCCTTAGGAACCCAGCTACTGTATGTGCTTACTACCTTTTTCTCGTACACCGCATTTGCATAGCCCTCTTTTTTAGCGACTATGCGCAGGGTATGCGTTCCTTGCGGTACATAAAGCTGAAAGGTCAATGTGCCACTTTGAGAGGTTGTGCCCGTTAGCTGTGATTTGTTATCAATATACACATTTATAACCGCGCCGCTGACCCCCATGCCCGTGTTATCAACCACTTTTATGGTTATAGCCGTGCTTTTATTAGCCTCAAAGCTTTGAGGAATATTAGCAATTATGCGCAGGGATTTGTTGTACGCTATTATCTCATAAGCAAGACTTGCCGTGTTTCCGTTGTAATCTTCGGCAGTGGCAGATATCAGTTTAGAGCCAGTGAAATTTACTAAAAAATGAAGATTTACAAAATCCTTGCCATGGTATGTTTTATTTTCAAATCTCACTGTAAGATTTTTAACGCCAACGTTGTCCCTAGCACGCACAGTTATAGAAGCGTATTCACCTACTCTATAACTCTGCCGACCATCGTATATTATTTTCGGAGCTTTGGTATCCGAAAGCTTGTAGACATGTCCAGAATCATCACCAAAATATAGAGAACGGTCTATTATGCTCGGAGAACCCAGAACATAATTCCAAGAAGTATAATTCCAGATTTCCGAGCCGGAGAAGTTAAGGCATATTATACCCCCATCTGGATAGTTCAATGGCACATAGAGATATGGCGGTGCTATGGTAATGCTTCCCTGCACGCCGCCCTTTACATCAAAGCTCCAAAGTATTGTTGAGTCTGTAGAGATTGCATATATTTTTCCACCATGCATAAATGTTCCTGCACCTACATATATCACGCCGTCATAGGCATTGGGGCTTGCTGTGCTATATCCGATATTCAATTTCCATATTTCCTCGCCGTGAAGAGATATCTTATAAAGTGAGCCATCTGTGCAAGTGAAATACAATGCACCGTGATAAAGTAGAGGGGTGGACTTCACAGGCTTAGGTGTTAAAAATTTCCAAATTATCTTGCCATTGTGAACCGCTGCAATGCCAAAATCAGGGTACCACTGTGATGTGGAAGCGTTGTACTTTCCTGCGAGTGGTACATATACTGTGCCATTGTTGTAGATAGGTGAGCCATAATAAACAGTGGAGTTTAAGCTCACATTCCAAAGCTCGGTGCCATTGGGAGTAAATGCAAATAAATATGAAGTGGAATTATCGCTTTCAAATCCTCCAATATACAAAGTTTGATTTGCTATTATCGGCGATGAGGATATGCCAGTATCACCGGGGCTATGCTCTAGTTTTACCTTGAATCGCAGAGCTCCGCTATTTGTAAATGAATATAGGAAACCGTCAGAAGAACCCACATATATGTTTGAGCCATAGATGTACGGGGTGCTCATACCTTTAACTGTTGTATTTTTCCACAAAAATGTGCCGTTATTTGCAAGTGAATACAAACCACTCCAAGAATTGAAGAACAATTGCGCTCCACTTCCCACCACTGTAGAATCCACAGCACCAAATGCGCCCGAGCCAACTGAAAAGTTCCAAATCTCTTTGTTTCCCGCTGAGTAATATGATATTTGTGGCATTCCGGAGATTCGCGGATATGGCGAGCTAGGAGTTGCAATTGGCATACGCTGTGCCCAACCTATAATCTCTCCGTAAATACCACTTTCCCAAGAGCCGTGCCATGAATATCCCTGAAGCAAGTACCCATTTACATTAATCCACAATCCGCTAGAGGAGTAGCTTAATCCATGCACATAGCATACTTTTTCTGTGACTGTGCTTACATTGCCGTACCCAGAACCCCATACAATGTAGCCATCGGGAAGCTCGATAAGTACCTTGTGAAATTCATTATGCTCAGCACCATGAGACACGGGGATATTTGATGGGATAGCTAGTAATAGTAAAAATGCAAGAATTAATGCTGTGTTTTTCATAGGCACAAAAAAGAAGTAAAGAATTTATAATTTTCTCCGTGCTGCAATGCCAACCATTGCTATAACTGCTATAATTACTAGGGCATAGTTAAGCTCTGGAACTGTCTGCGATACTGTGATATCCGAAGTTTTACTCTGCTGCGTTGTGCCATCTTGATTATAAAGCACAGTGTAGTACTGAATTACACAGGAGCTATTTTGAGCGGGAATCAAGCCTACATACTCGCCATTGCTTGAGTCATATTTCATTTTGACAGCTTTGAACATGGAGTTTGTAGAGTTTCTGTAGTACAGGTACGCTTGATACACTTGCACGCTTTTTACTCTTACAGGTATGCTCGCTCCAATCTCTACATTGCTGGCAGCACTGGTGTTAATTATAGTGGTGCTACTTGCTAGTGCTAGCAATTGCCCACTACCGCTAGCTACAAGGAGCATGGAATCGTAAATTACCGGCGTAGCTAAAACATAGCTCAATCCCGGAGCTGCGTAACTTGCAATCACTTTGCCAGAGCTTTCATTAACCCAGAATATCGTTGAATTTTTGCTATTTGTTATTCCTATTACTGTATGTCCTGCAATAACTACGCCGCCCTGCATGGGGCCATTTACAGTGTCATTCCATAGCGTAATATTATTTTTCAATGCATAAATCTGCCCAGATGAGCTATTAATCATTGTGCCCACATAAATCACGCCATTGTGAGATGCAGGAGCAGTTACAGTGCCGTTCAGAGTAATATTCCATATCTCGCCACCCGTGAAATTTAGAGCCATAAGCTTATTTCCGACAGGGGCATAGATGGTATTGTTATTGATTATAGGAGAGTATTTGGTAGCTTGCTGGGTAGTTATGTTCCACTCCACTGCTCCGTTGCTCTCGTTTACACATATTATTCCGTAAGGCGCAGAAAAGCTATATGTAGTGGCGTCATACTTGCCGGCGAGAGGCACTATAACATGGCCAGCACCTATTGCAGGAGTGCCCATGTACACGCCTGAATTGAGCGTAGTATTCCATAGCTCAGTACCGCTATATGCGCTAAAAGCAAAGAGCTTGCCCCACGGTGCATATGAGGTATATGTTCCAATTATCACCATATGAGTACCGTTCAATACATCTGTTTTTGGAGACGCTGCTACGGGCTCGTTGCTTATCTTGCGCTCCCATGCCATGGTGCCGTTATCTACATAAAAAGCACGTATGTATCCATCAGTTGTGCCGATATAGACCATATTTCCAAGCACCGCGGGGGAGGATTGATAAGTTCTACCTAAGGAATTGTTCCAGAGCATTGTGCCTCCGGGTCCTATAGCGTATATTCCGCTTGCATCCGCCTCAAAAAGTAGTCCGTAAGCGGTAGCGGGGGTTGAATAAATGCCCCAAGAGCTTCCGTAAAAGCTCCATGCTGTTGTGTTTGCAAGCACACTGTGCTGGTAGTATGCGGTATTGTTATTGTTGCCTCTGTATGATATCGAAACCGAATAATGTCCGGGAAGGCTCATGGGCTCGACCATTGGCCGGTAGCTAGAATCATAGGGTTCATAAACCCATGTTATAGCATCCCCGTTTTTAAGATGCATGGAAGACGCTCCAACGCTGCTAACTTCCCAATTTGCACTGTTATTTACCCAATTATAGAGGAACCATGATTCTTTTTCGTTAAAATTGTTTTTCTCCCAGCCAATTTGATTTACAAAGCCACCATATGCGCCCCAGGTATATCTAAAATCAATAGATAGATTCTCACATGCTAGCTGAGTTGCCTTTAAAGCAGTGGTGTTGTTTGTAGGCAATAACACATTCTCACTGAGCACTTCTCCGTTTCCGAACTGTATAACCACTGTGACCATTGGGCCACTCTTTTCCCTATGCGCGCTTACATTTGCAGGCACTAATAGCACCGCTATAACCGCAATAACTATCGCTATTTTCAAACTATTTTTTGCAATCATGCTTACCACCATTCAAATTGTTTTTACTTTTTACAAGATAACTTTAAAGTAGATAAATGTTGCCATTTTTGCTGTGTTGTTGCTATGCATTGTGGCAAATTATATCAACTAACTCATTTCTCCTTTGTTTTGCAGTATGTGAAACAACAAGAAATAATCGCGCTTGTGCAAAACATTTAAATATTAGTGCGCATTTGCGCAAAAATGGCAAAAAGCGCTGTTCTCAAATACGGGGTGCGTGTGTCAAGGAATGTTAGTATAATCACGTTAATTTTAGCCCTTGCAAAGTTCAGTTTAGCACATTATACAAACTCAGTATCTATACTCGCAGACTCGTACCACAGCTTTGCCGATTTAATCCCAATTTCTGCTGCTTGGATGGGTTTGAAAATAGCGCAGAAACCCAGAAACGAGCGTTTTCCTTATGGCTATTACAAAGCGGAGAATATAGCTGCATTCATTGCAAGTATTTTCATATTCATACTAGCCTACGAGATACTTATTAAGAGCATCTCTACCATTTATCACCCTACTACGATAGAGCATTCGTTTTTCGGACTTGGTACAATGATGGTTTTTGTTCTAATTTCTTATTTTCTATATGTATATCAATACAAAGCTGCAAAGCTCACGGGCTCTCAAGCGCTTATGGCAAATGCCCGCGAAACTAGAATGGATATAATATTCTCCACCGTTGTGTTAGTTGGTTTTCTGGGAGCTAGCATGGGATACTCATGGATTGGTGGAGTGGTCGGCGTTATCATTGCTATTCTGGTCATTCATGCAGGTTACCAGAGCATGCGGGATTCCATCTTTGCGCTTATGGACGCAGGGTTATCCAAAGAAGAAACAGAAAAAATAAAAAAAGTAATACTCAACACACCGAGGGTTAGAGGAGTAAAAGGAATATATGCACGGCGCTCCGGGCCATTTGTAATTATAGAAGTAGAGCTCTCCGTACCCGCAAACTTAAATGTGAAGCAGGCACATACGGTAGCGACAGAAGTGGAGAGAAGGTTGATGAATTTAAAAGGTGTGGATCACGCCTTTGTGCATGTGGAGCCTCCCGACAAAAATACAAAGATTATTGCAGTGCCTGTAGCTGAAGATGGCACACTCAGCACTACGTTTGGCTCATCGTCATATTTCGATATATATAGTATAGAAAACAAAAACCGTATTTTTGTAAAACGCTTGAAAAATCCCGGGGCAGATGTAGAGAAGAAAAGAGGTGTCAAAGCAGCTCTGCTTTTAATAGAGCAAGGTATTGATGAGGTTGAAGTGGTAAATATAGGTGAAGATAGCCTTAAAATTCTGGAAGATTCTGGAATTAGCATATCCAAGAAATAATCGCGCTTGTGCAAAACATTTAAATATTAGTTCGCATTTGTGTAATATGGTGATAAACATGCCGTATGGTGATTGCACCGGTCCAGATGGGCGAGGCCCGAGAAGGCGGCTCTTTGGGAGAGTTGGAGACTTATTCAGAGGACGCAACGCAGGCTATGGATACGACGCTTATTATTCAGATTACGGATACAGACGATGGCAGGGCGGCTATGGAAGAGGTCGTGGCATGGGTGGCAGAGGACAAGGCCGCAGAGGCGGCAGAATGGGAGGAAGATGGTAAATGCCACGGTGCAGCAATCGCTCACAATTTTTATTTCCCAGGTATTTTTCTGTATACGGAATAATCCGCGTGTTAATAGATGTAGGCATTATCGCGGTTATCATAGCACTGTTCTTCGTTGCGATGCCACTCATAATAATACTAGTGCTTCTCATAGCAGGAAGATATATAATTCGCGGAGGAATGCGAAGGTATTACGGTAGAAGATGGTAAGATAGAAAATAAGGAGGTGAAAAAATGTATGGATATGGATATTACGGATATGGATACGGCAGAGCTCGTGGAATGGGTCGCGGCAGAGGCTGGGGCCGTGGTAGAGGCATGGGCACTGGCAGAGGATTTGGATACGGTGCCACCTTGGGTTATTGCCCATGGACCGGTATGCCCCGCGGGTGGAGATGGATGTACCCGTACGGTGCACCTTACGGAACCTACGCAGGCTACGGATACGGCAACTACCCCCAAACCCCAATAAGAGCTTATTCCGCCTATGGGCAGTATCCTGCATATGGCCAATATACACAACAAGCAGCCCCAGTGGACGAAAAAACCGCTTTGGAAAACGAGGCAAAGTTTTTAGAAGAGCGTTTAAATGAGATAGAAGCTAGACTCAAAGAGCTTAAAAGGTGAATACTATGCGTGTTGCAATAACAGCAGATGTGCCAAGGGAGGACACACCGATTTCGATGGTATTCGGTAGGTGCCCATATTATGCCATATATGATTCAGAATCAGACAAAATTGACTTTGTGCCCAATCCCGGAGGTATGACAGCTCGGGGTGCAGGAGTGCAAGCAGGTCAGTTTTTGATCGAACAAGGAGTATCCGTACTAATTACCGCAGGTGCAGTAGGGCCAAACGCCTCCATGGTGCTTGGGCAAGCAGGAATTCAGGTCATAAGTGGATTTCAGGGGACTATAAGAGATGCAGTGAGTCATGTGAAAAACAATGATATTAAAGCAGTTCCGAGGGCACCAATACCGCCGCAAAACTATGGATATAACACAATGGCAATGGGCTATATTCCTCAGCTAACTCCCGAAGAGGAGATAAAAATGCTTGAAGAGGAAGAATCGAGAATCAAAGAGCGCCTCGATGAGATTAAAAAGCGTTTAGAAGAGCTAGAAAACAGATAATCTCTATTTTCATTTTTAATAATCACTACACAAAACTTAAATAACCTATGAGCAGTTTATGATTGTATGAGAATAAGAACGGGGATTCAGGGATTTGACAACATTGTCCAAGGAGGTCTCATACCAAATAGAGTTTATATTATCGCAGGGCCTCCGGGTGCTGGAAAAACCACGTTTGGTGTGCATTTTCTTGTGCAAGGTGCCAAAGAGGGGGAGCGTGGCCTATATGTATCGCTTACCGAAGACCCGAGAAATATAATCGAAGATATGGCCACTTATTCATTTAATTTAAAGCGCTACACTCTCGGCGGGTTAGTGCTCTTTGTGGATATGGGTCCGTTAAGCATTCAATACATGAACGCGCTTAAAAACAGGGAAAATATAAAAAGCACATACGCAGAGGAAGTTTTTAAAAAAATAAGCGCCTTAGTACAGTTAAAAGGAGTGCGGAGAATAGTAATTGACTCTGTGCTTACTCTAAAATACGGAAGCCGCACAGTAGAAGACCAAAATCGGGAAATTGCGAGATTTTTCAGAAGTCTCAAAGACCTGAAAGCGACTACGCTCATACTTTCCGAGATGACAGACTTATCCAATTACAGCCCTGAACATTATATGGCGCATGGTGTTATCTTTCTCCACAATTTTCTAAATGGCAATACTATGACAAGAGCACTACAAGTGATTAAAATGCGCGGCACAAAGCATGATTGCGATATGCACAAGATGGAAATAAGCTCAGATGGAATACGAGTATTTAATACGAAGGTGTGAGCTATGAGATGTCCAGTTTGTGGCTCAAGAAATGTAACTAAGCTAAAAACAGGCAGTTATAAATGCAACGATTGCGGTTTTGTTTTTTATCCCGATAGAGATGCAATAATCGATCTTAGAGACCTCGTGGAGGGTGATGAGCTAAGCGAGGAAGAAAAGGAGGTTATTGGAGAGCGTATTAAAGAGGCGAGTGCAGAGCTAAGCAAGTCTTTGTATGGTGCAGACATGCTAAATGTATTCGATAAAAATACCTCTCTTGATGAAATTGCTGCAAAATACGGCGAGGAGGAGTATTTATACGGGGTGTTTATAGATTTTACAGGGGATATAGAGGGCACTTTATTGCTCATAATTCCGGAGAAGAACATCGGAGATATAGTATCAAAGTACAGCGGGGGAGTCATAGAATCCCTTAAAAAGCTCTCGATAGATTCTTTCAATGCCTTTGTGGAAAAACTCTCATGGAACGCTAGCGCAAAAAATGTGGACATCGCCTATGATACTATGAACGCTCTTGTTAGTTATCTCACCTCAGAGATAGGAAAAGATAAAGAGCTACTGGTACTGAACTATCAATTTATACTTGGAAGTAGAAGATACGGTGAGCTTTTATTTTTACCCTCAAAAAACAGTATAAAATTACTTAGACGGTTCCTCTGAGGTGCTGAGCATCTTTTTTATTTTTTCATCGTAAATTACTATCCATGTCTCTTTTTTCTCACTCATCATAATAATTAGTACCTATCTAGCATATTTAAGTGCCACGATATGAAAATCTTCGGAGATTATCAATTATGATTTTTTCGCAGAAACTTGGGTAATCTAAAAAACTTTGGTTCCATGTCGGGTATAGATATCGCTTCTATGCCATGCGCAGGTGTATGTTTGGTTTTTGCTAAAACCTTTTTATCGGTGACCATGTCCTTGCTCTTCTTCCGCTCACCATCTACCTTACCTCTCTCGTATGCTTTGACTAGCTCGCTGCTAATTCCCTCCACCGCTGCCGCGTGCTCTAACTCTTCCCTTTTTTTTCTGACCCAACCTACAGATTCATAATGCCTGTAATACCCAACTTCAAATCCAAGCTTATACGCCTCTTTTAATATCTCTTTAGCACGCTCCTCATTTTTTCTCTTTTTAAACATGCTCACACCTCAGTATATCTGCACATACCTATTTAACATTGTTGATGGTATTATCAACTCTTTGTAAACAGGTATTCCGCTTCCCAGTATGATTTTCATTTTAACCGTTGTTTGTGATACAAGATTCAATCCAACCTTCTGCGCGTTGATATACATTAGCACCACAGCGCCGTCATCTAATATATAACTCTGTCTAAACTCTCCCGTAGGGTCATTAAGCACCTCCATAGAATAATGCTCAGAATCGCTGCAATTCAATCCAAAGCCAGTGGAGTTTAACTTTAATGATGCATCTACGCTACCATCTGTTATCTCCAAGATTACATCGTTAAAATCTACGGGCTTGGAACCCGGACCAAGAGCAAGCTTTATTTCTAAAACTTGTATGGAATTTTGAGGATATACAAGCACTCCGAAATTACCCGCATTATCCACTGGCACCACAGCATAGTAATAAGTTTGATAGGAAATGTAAGAATAATCATCAAAATGCGTGGTATTTACCATGGCATAGGGCTTGCTCTTGAAAAGCTCCGGAGTGGTTAGGGCAGAATAATCTTTTGAGCGATAAATGTAGTACGAGTTTATTCCCGAGCCGTTATCACTAGCGGGGTCCCATGATAGCTGAATCTTGTAATCTGTTACACTCTCATGCAGAGAGCCTATATCGCTAGGCGCAATTTTGTCAACTGTGCTGAGCTCCACATGGTCAACCGTGGCAGAATATGTGGCATTGTTTCCGGCATTATCCACGCCCACTATTGCATAATACCATGTACCTTGCTTTGGAGGATAATCAATGTAGCTTCTAGCTGCTCCGGAAAGCACTGCAACAAGGGTAGCATTGTCTAAATTTGCAGAGTCAATGGATTCGTTAGAGCGATATATTTTCTGCACTTTAATTCCGCTTCCGCTATCTGATGCGCTCCATGATAGCAATACACCAACTCCAGCAACTTTTATGCTATTTATTGTCCCTGATGGCGGCGCAGTATCTCTTGTGCCCGAGGAAATGCTAACCGTTTGATTAATTGCATCGTATAGTGCGTAGTTTCCGGCGCGGTCATACCCAATTATTGCATATCCGTATGTGACTCCCGATTCAACGCCGTAATCGATGAACACTCGATTATCAGTAAAATTGCTATTAAAGCTCGCAATTAATGTGCCCATCGTTTTCACATAGTCAATATTACTAAGTACGTATTTAAGAGTGGTGTAATCTCCGGAGACTCGGTATATTTCTTCCTTGCCCATGCCGGAAGCGGTATCTACTGCAGAGCACCATGTTATCTTCACATCTAAGGGGTCATTAGAATAAACACTCACATTCTTTATTAGTCCACCTTGCGGGGCGGAATGGTCAGCAGTGATGGGCGCCCGAACAGATATGATATTAGGTGCCATACCATCAACATCTCTATCTCCTAAAATATTTAGAATTCTAACAGCGCTTGTTATTTGCTCTACTGCCTCATCAGCTACTTTTTCTCCCTGCTCTCTAAGCGTTACTCCTACGTAAATTATCAGCGAAGAAGCGATGGCGGCCACTATAATTATTGCAATGAATAGAATCAACGTTGCTATACCTATGTCTCCTTCCTCCTTGGTGTAGAGCCTTTTCATAGTTTTCAATCCTTAAAATTCTTATTTAAAGAATTACCTGTGATTATCAGAGCATAAAATCAGTTTAAGAACACAACTAGGGTTTATACCGTATATTTTTCGCAATTAGTAGTGCAAAAATGGCAAAATTTTATATCCATGAAAGGTATTACATCATACAATGGACTTGGACACTTTGATTGAGATTGAGTTGAAGAAAAAACTGGAAAAGCTGATTGATGGACTCAGCAGCACAATCGTAGAACTACACAAGAAGCGTCTGGGTCTGTCGGGAAAAACTTTAAGTAAGGAAGAATATATCCTGCTCCTGAAGGACATAAGAGACTCCATTGAAAGGTTTGCAGGACATAAAATTGCAGATGAAGTATATGGTGACATGATAAAGCTGTTGGAAAATGAGTATGTAGGGTGATGGAAATGGCAGAATATCTAAAAACATATGTTGCTGGTCTTGACGAAAAAATTGAGCGTGGGATACCGATAGGGCATGTTGTGCTTGTCTCTGGACCTACGGGAAGCATGAAATCTACATTGACATTCTATATGGGCTACAAGTTTCTGCAGAATAACAGGAAAGGTAATGTAGTATATGTCTCTCTAGAGCAGAGCAGAGAGAGCTTGCTTAGGCAGATGGTGAGCCTGAATATGGACACTGAAAAGCTGCCAAAGGGGGCCGAATTCAATGTGTTTGACTGGGGCTTAGTACGTAAGATGGTCAAAGAATCAGGCACTTACGATAAGGTGGACTGGATTAAGGCAATTGAAACACCTATTCGCGAGTATGCAAAGGATAACAAGATAGACATACTCATTCTCGACTCGCTGCAGGCGCTTTATGCAATAGCAGAGATGGAAAACCCGCGTAATCAGCTATTCTTCCTGTTTGAGTCGCTAAGAGAGCTAAGCTCTACTACATTTATAATCTCGGAATCAACATACAACTCGATGAATTTTGGCACATACGACGTTGAGGGATTCCTTGCAGATGGTATCATACATCTCTCAATGGAGCGCGTAGGCAGGACTCTGGGCAGGTACATCTCAGTGATAAAAATGCGCGGTGTAAAGCC
>JALULR010000052.1 GCA_027056155.1 DHVE2 group archaeon | reverse complement strand
TTGCAAAGCGCATACGTGAGCTCACGGCAAAATACGGAGACCGCGGTATGGTCTCAATTTTAATAGCAAAAGAAATTGCAAAAATGTACGATGATATAGAGCAAGCTTTAGATAAAGCGGTTCGGGTGGGGCTTGCTGTGCTCACAGAGGGAATATTGGTAGCACCGTTAGAGGGCATTGCCGAGATAAAACTAAACGGTGAGGGAAAAGATGGGTATGTATCGATTTCTTATGCGGGGCCCATACGTGGTGCTGGTGGCACTGCTCAAGCTCTAAGCGTTCTTATTGCTGACGCCGTGCGGAGAGAGCTAAATATAGGGAGATATGTGCCAACAGAGCAGGAGATTGAGAGATATAAGGAGGAGATACATCTCTATGATAGGCGCAAGCATCTCCAGTACAGGCCCAGCGATAGAGAGATAGAAATAGTTGTTAAAAACTCACCAATCTGCATTGACGGAGAGGGTACCGAAGAGTTTGAAGTTAGCGGATACAGGGACTTGCCTAGGATACAAGGCAACAAAGTGCGCGGTGGCATGTGTCTCGTTATAGGTGAGGGTGTAATTCAAAAAGCTAAGAAAATAAAGGGATATGTAGAAAAGCTAAACATAGATGGCTGGAGCTGGATTTCAGAGCTTGTACCCGAGTCCAAAAGCGATTCAAAAGAGACGAAATCTACAAAATATATAGAGGATATTGTAGCCGGAAGACCGATATTTGCGTATCCTTCCAGACCGGGAGGATTCAGGCTCAGATACGGTAGGTGCAGAGCGGGAGGCTTGGCAACCATTAGCGTAAGTCCTGCCACCATGCAAATTCTCAATAGATTTATAGCGATTGGCACCCAGTTAAAGACCGAAAAGCCGGGCAAGGCTGGTGGCATGACCTCCTGCGATAGCATTGAGGGCCCCATAGTCTTGCTTGATAACGGAGATGTTGTGCAGGTAAATACGATGGCAGATGCAAAGAAGATTTATGACCCGGAAAAGGGCATCGATAGAGTAAAAGAAATAATCGATGTGGGTGAGATTCTAGTACCCTTTGGCGAGTTCAACGAAAATAATTATCCTCTACTTCCAGCATCGTACGCGGAGGAATGGTGGGTTCAAGAAGCTAAAAACGCGGGTTTTGAAGGTGCAATAAAAGACTCATTTGAAGCTTTTAAAGTCTCTGAACAATACAATGTGCCGTTGCACCCGCGCTATAACCTGTTTTGGCATGATTTAACCACAGATGAAGTTCATAAATTAAGCGAGTACATAGAAAAGCATTCACGCTGGGAAAATAATTCATTATTTGTGGAAAAAAACGAAGCTATAAAAGAGCTTCTCATGCGCCTTGGCGTGCTTCATAAAGAGAGAGATGAATACGAGCTCGATAGGTACGCGTATCCACTCCTCCGCTGCCTCGGATTAGATGTACAGAATAATAAAATAGTGAGGGTGCGAGACAGTGCTAAAGAGCAGGTTATGGAGTTGGTATCCGAGCTTGCAGGTGTGAAAATAATGCCCAGAGCGCTGAGCAGAATTGGTGCTAGAATGGGCAGGCCCGAGAAAGCGGCAGAGCGGAAGATGAAAAAGCAAACAATCAACGTGCTCTTTCCCGTGGGCGCGGAAGTGGGCAACCGCAGGCTTATAACAGACGCAGTGAAGCATGACACGATAACAATCGAGGTGGGAGATAGAGTATGCCCCGAATGCGGCACTCACACTTTTTTACCGTACTGCCCTAAATGCCATGCTAGAACGGAGTACACTAACAAAGTAGTTGCTCAAAAAGTGGACATGAAACGGCTTTTAAAAGAAGCAGCAGATAATTTAGGCGTCAAAATCGATAAAGACATCAAAGGCGTAAAGAAGATGATGTCAGAGGAGTTCATTCCCGAGCCACTTGAAAAAGGCATTTTGCGAGCCAAGCATGACGTTTATGTGTTCAAAGATGGCACCATAAGATTTGACATGAGCGACATAGCAATAACGCACTTTAGACCTAGAGAAGTTGGGCTCACTGTGGTGAAAGCAAAGGAGCTAGGCTATACCAAAGATTATTTGGGAAACGAGCTTGTTAGCGATGAGCAGATTCTCGAGCTCAAAGTACAGGATATCATTCCATCTAAAAAAGCAGGTGAGTATTTAGTTCGAGTGGCAAACTATGTTGATGAGCTTCTTGAGAGATATTATAAAATTCCTAGATTCTACAATGTGCGTAATATGGAAGACCTCATTGGGAACCTTGTAGTGGGACTTGCACCGCACACATCTGCAGGTGTGCTCGGGAGAATAGTGGGCTTTACCGATGCTCGAGTAGGGCTTGCGCATCCGTTTTTCCATGCTGCCAAGCGAAGAAATTGCGACGGTGACGAAGACTCGATAATGTTGCTTCTCAACGCTCTGCTTGATTTCTCCCAGAAATTCTTGCCCACAAAGCGTGGTGGATTAATGGACGCACCACTCGTGCTTACTATTCAGATAGACCCCAGTGAAATCGATAAAGAGGCGCTCAACGTAGATGTTGGCTCTTATTATCCCCTCGAATTTTACTATGCTACACTTAGAAACGCCAAGCCTAAAGAGGCAGAAGAATACATTGATTATGTTAAAAAAAGGCTAGGCACAGAAAAGCAGTATGAAGGTTTTTCATTTACTCATGATACTAAAGATATAAACGATGGCGTGCTTCAGTCTGCATATAAGACGCTGGATAACATGGGCAAAAAGATAGAAAGCCAGCTTGACTTAGCTAAGAAGATAAGGGCTGTTGACGAGCGAGACATGGCCTCGCGCATAATTTCGCATCACTTCATTCCCGATATAATGGGCAACTTGAAGAAATTTGGCTCGCAGAAATTCAGGTGCTCTTCGTGCAATGCGAAGTTCCGGAGAATGCCCCTCGGTGGTGTGTGTCCCAAATGCGGAGGCAAGGTTATACTTACCGTTTATCCCAACAGCGTGAAAAAGTACATGGATAGGGCACTGCGCATGGCGGAAGAGTTTCACGTGGATAACTATCTTCTACAGAGAGTGAGGATATTAAAAGATTCGATAGATTCGATAATGGCATCAGATGACGAAGAGGAAGAAGAGGAAAAGAATAAAATAACCCTTGACAATTTCTTCTCATGATTGCCAGTTTGTTCGTTGTAGGTCCCGCTGGAAGTGGCAAAAGCTCCTTCACAGCGGCGTTTAGAGAGTGGATAATTAAGAACGAGTACGATACCATCGTAGTAAACCTTGACCCAGGTGCTGAGGTTCTTCCGTACCAACCGGACATTGACATTCGCGACCTTGTGCGCATAGAAGATGTGATGGCCGAGTACGGGCTTGGGCCAAATGGGGCGCAGATTGTAGCTGCAGACCTTGTTGCAAATTATGTGGAAGAGGTCAAAAAAGATGTGGATTCATACGAGTCTGATTATGTGCTCTACGACACAGCAGGGCAGTTAGAATTGTTTGCTTTTAGGGCAGCTAGCAATTTTATTGTGGATTTTCTTGGAGAGAAGAGAGCTGCCATAGCGTTCATGTTTGACCCCACCCTTGCGAAGACACCGAGCGGTTTTGTATCGCTCTTACTTCTTTCGGCAACAGTGCATTTTAGGTTTTACAAACCGTATATA
>JALULR010000051.1 GCA_027056155.1 DHVE2 group archaeon | reverse complement strand
ACCCTAATTTCACTTCCACTGTTAGAGATTTCGATTATTCCCTTTCTATGCATGTCCAGAAGGGTGGCTATTATCACGTCCTGATAGTCTATTTTTATGCCTTGGTTCTTGAATATGTAGTTCACCACCCACGGACTCCTGCGCTCGGGCGGGGTCATCACTTCGTTCTCTATTGGCCGGGCGTGGTCCCTACCGACTAGGAGATACACAAGAAGATACGCCACAGGAATCAAAACAACGATGTAGTATGGCACTATGAACAAAGAGTATGCTAAGTAATAGCGTATGTTATCATACTGGTGCTCTTGTTTTATATGCGATGGAAGGTCGTAATCCACGTTCTTGATAGATTGATGCGAGAATCCGCTGGCGTTGGTGAATAGGAGGTCGAAGATTAGGGTAAAGCCCCCGTAAATTTTGCCGGTGTAGACCACATCTGAGCCTTTTTTCTCCTTGTTTAAATATGGAGGACCCTCTGGATTTAAGCTCGCGGGTATGGATATTCTGCTGTGCAAGTACGTGTTATGCCCCCTTCCCAAGTCCAAGGGAAGATGGTAGTAATCGCCGTGCTTATTCAGAACTGGGTAGAGGAGAAACTTGTAGCTCACCGTGTATGTTCCCTTGGGTATCCCCGAAGGTACGTATATTCCTGCCTCGCTCTTATTTGCGTAATGGGCAATGTATTGCAATTCATCGTAGGAGTAACTTATGTTGTTTAGTATGTATATACCGGAGTAATGGCTCTTCACATAGGGAATGACGTGGGAAAGATTACCTTTGTATGATATATTGAGCAGATATATCCCCGCATTTCTCAAGTATCCGTAATAAAGCGGCGAAATCCAGTGGCGGTACAGCATGTGGAGCTGCTTATTTACATTGATGGTGTACGTGAAATTTTCATACAGAATGCCACCCTTTGTTAAATGTGCCTCGTAATCTGTGATTGTGAACGTGAGTGTATCTAAACCCGGGGGATTGATAAAAATGGCCAAGGTTATTAGGCTCACGATGGTTAGAATCGTAAGGGACTTGGCCAGATCCTTTACTTCCCCCATGCCACGGGGATTGCAGTTGTATTATTTAAGTTTTGCAAAATTTAAATTCTTCTTTAAGTTCTCTGGGTCATAATGAAATCCGTGAATCAGGCAAGATTTTATAATTGAGTGCCATTTTCAACTATGGAATTTCAGAAAGTTACAGTGTCTCGGGAAATTTATGACGATCTTCTTCTCTTTGTTTTCCGCATTTATCAAAGCACCTCTGGTAAATATCCTCGATTGGAATGGATCTCGGAGAAGCCCAGCACCGACGATTTCTCCTCTTTCTCCCGGGTTTACGGGCCATTTCTTAAATTTAGATTGGAAAAGGAGTTCGATGAGCTCTACGTTATGAGAGAAAAAGAAATAATAGCTACCTTTGCATTGGTTTATAAATTTGAAAATAAACATATAAAATGGATTCCCGCTACTGCAAAAAGACACTGCGTATTTCTCGAGTTCTTTATGGTGCACCCAGAGTTCAGGGCGAGAGGTCTTGGCACAGAAGCGCTGAGAATAGCACAGGAAAAAGCTAACGAGCTTGATAAAAAAATATGCGTGATAACCTTTGAAGATTTGCAAGCGTACAATTATTACCTTAAAAATGGATTTGAATTAAAGCTGAGATTTGGCCCGTATGCTCTTATGGAGAGATAATTATTTATCCCACATCACACATTATCGCTTATGTCTTTGCTAGCAAACGAAACAATAGACATACTGAGATTTGTGGTTGCATTGCCATTCTTCGCATACGCATCTTACTCTGATTTTAAAGAGAGGTTAATAAGCACAAACGTATGGTTCTACCTAGGCTTCTTTGCCATTGCGTTCGATATTATTCAGTTTCCTGACTGGCTATCAATCATTGCATTAGTACCATCGATAATAATATACTACGAATGGTTCTTTGAATGGGACCACAAGTGGGTAAGCTATGTGTTCTACGGATTCGCAGCCGCGCTGTTTCTATATTCACTCACCTTCGCAGAGGCAGTTGTGCCGCTCATTGTGATGTTTGTAATGATGCTATTTATCCGCGCGCTTCACAGTGCTAAGGTTCTTCGCGGGCGTGCAGATGTTAGAGCGCTTATGAGCGTTGCTCTTCTACAGCCATTGTACCCTTCGTTCTACCATTTTCCGTTGTTTGTACCGGAGTATGTGGACATTGTGCAAATTACGTTTCCGTTTGTTTTACTAGTACTACTTTACTCGGCCATAACTGCGGCGTTTTACCTGTTCTTTCTCCTGTTTAGAAACCTCGCTAGGAAAGATACCGGATTTCCCGAGATGTTCATAGGGTATAGAATACCCATCGACGAGGTGGACAAGCAGCATGTATGGTTAATGGAGCGGGTTGTAGATGGTGAGCATGTGCTTTATGTGCATCCAAAAGCTCACGAAAAAGAGGACTTGGAAAAACTTAAAAAAATCGGGCGCGAGCGCGTATGGGTGCAGCCAAAGATACCTTTCATCATATACATCACCGCAGGCCTTGTTCTAGCGTACCTAATCGGAAATTTCATTTGAGCGAGTTATTTGCCAAAAGCCTGAGAATATCTCCTCTGGTTATTATTCCGATGACTTTTTCATCTTTATCCACAACGGGCACTCTAGAGATATCTTTTTTCCCTAAAATTTCTATTGCGGTGTCTAGGTCATCATTATCATGCACATAATAAACCTTTTTTCTCATAACATTTTTAACTTGCATATCCGCTACTTCTCTCATTATGTCCTTCTCGCTTTCCATGGGCATGTTGAGAGTGTAAAAATCGAATAGGTCAAAGGGTGTGAAGGATATTGCAAAGCCCATTGATTCTAGCTTCCCCTTTATCTCTCGGATTATGTCGCTCACCATAAGTATGCCTACCAGTTTTCCCTCGTTGTCCACCACGGGTGCTCCGCTTATATCGTTTTCGGCGAGGAGCTTGGCTGCATCTCTAAGGCTCATCTCTGGATTGAGAAGTATGAGGTTTTTCTCCATAATGTCTTTTACCTGCATCATCTCCTCCTCTTTTTAATCTTGAATAGCATCATATCGTTCCACTCAACACTGTGCTTTATATCATGTTTTGCAAGAAAGCCGCTTATTTTTTCCGTGATAACCCGCACCTCATCGTTATAAACCCCGCGATATATAAAAAACTCACGCTTATCGCTCATTGGCACAACTATGCGCATCTTCCCATCGCGGTTAAATCCCTCCGGCTTGCGATTATGCTGTATATCGATTCTATTCTCATCAACTACAATATCAATCATCTCTGGGTTATCTTTGAACTGCTTGGTCTCTTGGAAAAAATAGCGAAGCATGTCCTCCCAAATACCCTCTAAGTCCTTCCATTCACCATCTTCCATCACTATGTGCCCATTCCAGTACTTCATAGCGCCACATTTCCATCGTGGTATAATAAATTAACGGTCATCTCGTAGATGTAACTCAAGCTCGGAATCTATGTGCCAAAACCGGCAAAAGGAGCATACATCGCCCAAGGTGGGCATGCCGCATACTTTGCACTCTTTCAATTCAAGCTCCTCTCCTTTAAACAATTCTTTGTTTTTCAAATAGCCCTTTACAAAATTGAGCTTTGTGCCCGGTGAAACTTCTTCGATTTCATTTAGCACGCTAGCATATAG
>JALULR010000050.1 GCA_027056155.1 DHVE2 group archaeon | reverse complement strand
AAAAAAGGCGGGCGGGTCTTGGGCATAGCGCTAAGGGGCTACAACGGCGTGCTAAAACGTGGCAAGTATCGCCTTGGAAAAGAGCTTGCAGAGCGCGTTAGGGTAATGGGCATACGCGGTCTATTTCACGGAGACGAGCTTCCGGGATATGGCATAAACGTCGAGGTGGATAAAATCAAAGCGCTGATGAATATCGCACCGGAGGATTCTTTCGTGCTAATCGCCGCTCCAGAGCATCGCGCAAAGCTTGCGCTTGAGAAGGTTAAAGAGCGGGCAGAGCTTGCATTGAACGGTGTACCGGGTGAGACGAGAGCCCCGCAAGATGATGGTAGTACAAAGTATCTCAGGCCGTTGCCGGGGGCTGAGCGCATGTATCCAGAGACGGATATTCCGCCGATAAGAATACACGATGATTATATAGCAAAGATACGGGCAAATCTTCCAAAGATGCCAGAAGTGCGAATTAACGAGCTCGTGAAGCTGGGCATAAGCCGGCAAGATGCAGTTACTATTGTGCATGGCGGCATGGACGATGTATTTGAAGAAATAGTAAGAGAGTATGGATATCCTACCATGGCAGCGCGGGCTATAACGAACGGGTGCTCGGATATAGATTACAGCGCGGTATTTAAGGCGCTTAGCGAAGGCAAATTTGCAAAAGAAGCAATAGATGACATAGTTATGCGCATGTGCAACGGAGAGTTACTTGACGAGATATTGGGCGATTATGAATCCAGCGTTGATGTTGATGCAGTTATATCGAAGATAGTTGAGTCCAAAGAGTCGCTAATCAAAGAGCGTGGTGAGGCGGCGTTCAAGCCGTTAATGGGTCTGGCTATGAAAGAGCTTCGTGGTAAAGTAGACGGAAAGCTCGTAAGCGAGAAGCTCAGAGCGAAAATCAAAGCCAAGCTCGCTAGCAAATAGAAGATTACAAGACAAAACACATTAAACAAGAGACAACTCTTTATTTTTTAAATTAATCCCCCAGCTCATGCTGTACTATGAGCGACCATACTTAAAAGAGCATACCGCAAAGATAATAGAGAGAAAAAACAATGAGATTCTCCTAGATGACACCATACTGTACCCCGGAGGCGGGGGGCAGCCTAAAGACCAAGGTGTGGCAATATGCGCTGGGGAGCGGGTTAATATTGAGCATGTAGGCAATGGCTGGCATATAGTAGATAGAAAATGCGATGGCAAGCTTGTGCATATAAAATTAGACTGGGGCTTTCGATACAAAATGATGAAGATGCACACTGCCGAGCATGCGTTTTTCAGGTTTTTGCAGGCACACGGTGCAGTGCTCGGAAAGGCCAATTTTGGTGAAGTTTCGACAATCACATTCACAGGAGAATTGAGCGTTGATGATATACTCGAGGCTGAGCGCAAAACAATTGAACTAATAAAGCGAGGGGAAGAAGTAAGCGTGTTTTGGATAGATAAAAGAGAAGCGAGCAAAATTCCCGAGCTTAGAATAAGAGAAGATAGAATCAAAGGCGAGCGGGTCAGAGTTGTAAAAATAGGCTCGCATGATATAACTGCTTGCAAAGGTATCCATGTGAGTAATATGAGCGAAATTGGAGATTTTGCAGTGTTAAAGTACCGCACTGGAAAAAGCAAAGAAATTAAATTTATTGTGGGCGTGGAGGCAGAAGCTTTTCATCATGAGCAATCTGCACATTTCAGAAACATATTATGGAGCAAAAACATAGAACCTAAGCATGCACTGAGATTTATAGACAATTTAATTCAAGAAAACGAAAAAATGAGCAAGGGAATTAAAGCTGCAAGTGAGTATGTACCATTTGTAGAAGAGCCCTGCAACAAAGGCTCTATTTATTCCCTGCAATTTTATGGTGCATATAGAAAAATTATTGTGCGTAGAATGATGGAGCTTATAAAGCAAGGTGCTTTTGCAGTGATTTACGGTGATTTGAAGAATGGCTCTTTTTCAGTAGCGTGGACAGAGCATGTACAATTAAGAAACATAATAATAGAAACTGTGAAAGAGCATGGCGGTAAGGGTGGAGGCTCTGGTAATTTCTTCAACGGCTCTGTGCCTGATATTGTGAGTTTCATAGACTCTTTGAAAAAGGTTTTATGCTCTGCCGCACTACACTTGCATGGTGACGAAAATGGAGATTGATGCACTCATTGAAGAAATGGTAATGGTACCAGGAGTGAGCGGATTCGAAGCGCCATTTAGGGCGTATCTCTTGGATAAACTGAAATCATACGAGCCTGTAGTCGATGGCATGGGCAATGTATATGTGAAAATAGGCAGTGGAAGCAAGAAGATAGCCATAGTAGCACATATGGACGAAATTGGGTTAGTAACTACGCATGTCGAAAAAGATGGCTATGTGAGATTTGCGCATCTTGGAGGCATAGATGACCGCATGCTTTACGGGCGTGTAGTTGAGATATTTACCGAGAGTGGTGTAGTATATGGTGTGATTGGCCTTATTCCTCCGCATTTGAGCACCAGTGAAGACCAAAACAAGACCCCAACATGGAAAGAGCTTGCCATTGATATTGGCGCAAAAACTCGCGAAGAAGCTTTGAGCATGGGTGTAAAGGAGATGCTTCCAGCGAGATGGAAAAAGGATTTCGTGCGTATGGGTAAGTACATAGTAACTCGCGCTCTTGATGACCGGGCCGGCTGCGCTGTTCTGTATGCATTGCTTGAGCGCCTGAGCAAAGAGAACATAGACAAGGAGATTTATTTTGTCTGGACTGTGCAGGAAGAGACTGGGCTAAGAGGCGCAAATGCACTCATAAACAACATGCGCTTTGACGAAGTATATATTGTAGATTCTATGACTACCGGCTTGATGCCCGGTGTGGCTTTTCATCTAAGCACTGCAAAGATAGGTGAGGGCCCTGCAATTAGGCTCGTGGACAGGAAGGGAGTAGCATCTCAATTGCTCAGAGAAAAGGTAAAAAAGATAGCGCGAGATAACGGCATACCTGTTCAAGAGGCCATTACTGGAGGCACCACTGATGCAGCTATAATCTATGACCATGGCATAAACGCGTTACCCATCTGCATACCAGTAAAATACACACATAGCCCTGTGGAGATGATGCACCTTGCAGATGTGAAAAACACAATCGAGCTCTTAGAAAAAATTGTAAAAGATTAAGAAAGCTCTTCCTTTATTACTTTTCCAAGTCTTTTTATTCCCTCTTTAATCTGCTCTTCTGTAGAGTATGTAAAATTCAAGCGCATGGTATTTTTGTGGTCTCTCTTTGGGAAGAACGCCGAGCCTATCACATAGGCAACCTTATTTGCTATTGCCCGCTTAAACATTTCCTCTGTATTTGCGCCATCTGGCATAGTGACCCATAGAAACATGCCGCCATCTGGACGTGTCCATTGCACCGCACTTGGAAATTCACTATCCATCATATCGAGCATCAAATCTCTATGTGTTTTGTAAAGAGATATTATATTTGGCAACTGCCTTTCTAAATATCCGCCTTCTATGTAGTCTCTTGCAATGTACTGCGCTAGAGTATTTGTGCATAGGTCTATTCCCTGCTTTCCAAGTACTGCTTTCTGGATAACTTCCTCGGGCCCAACCATGTGCGCGAGCCTCATACCGGGAGCGAGTATCTTCGAGAATGTGCCAAGATAAATAACGCGCTCGCTGGTATCTAGGGATTTAAGAGTTGGCAAATGTTCTCCTGAGTATCGCAACTCTCCGTATG
>JALULR010000049.1 GCA_027056155.1 DHVE2 group archaeon | reverse complement strand
ATCATGAACGCGGCCATCACGAGGGTGTAAAGGGCGATCGCCAACTGAATTCCGCTCACCGTCGTGCCCAAATCGCGCACCAAAGCAGATATAGAGACATTCATCATGGTCATATCTATGGTCATTATGAACATGGCGAAGCTCATCATGTAGAGGACGCCCCACTTTCCGCGCTTCTTCTCTGCCATGGAACTCATGAGGAGCACGAGGTATAAATAAATTTTCGGAGCTTTAATCTCTCGTTTCTATTTTGAGGGCATCTTCCGGGTAACCAAATAATGCAAGTACCTTTTTTGTTAATTTGACACAGTTATTTGAGTTAAGATGTGTTTCTACATATATCCCTGTTCCACGAATCTCCCCAGGTATTCTTAATTCGTTAGGATTCTTAGAAAAATATGGTCTTTTGCGACCAACTAATGTAAGAACATCTTCGAAGCGATTAGGATACTTTATATACATTAGTTCGGATACTTTCAGGAGCATTTCTCTCCATGATTTAACGGAATATCTCTTTCCATCTAAAACAAATGCAGTAATTGATTTACCGGTGTATCCAGTAGGAGTGTGTGCTTTTTGGTTGCTTTTTATTTTTTTAGGAGATAAAGTGTGCATATCTTGAGTAGGCATATGCACAATTGGCGGGCTTTTAAGAGTATCATGTATAAACTTTGCCACGGTGTCACTATCTGGCCGGTACCCGCATATTTTCTCGGTAGTATCCGCAAGTAGTTCTACGAGCTGCTCGTCTGGCTCGGTGATTATCTTTTCCCATGCTTTTGGGAGAGTTCTTTCGATTAAACTTTTTTTCTGCTTGCTTTTATACACATTCTCCGCGAATTCTATGGTTTTACCAGAGATTACATTCTCTTTTGATAAAAATTTTTCAAAGTTCTCTGCAATGCTCTCAGCATCTTGCTCGTATATCTCAATAGTGTAAAATTTTCTCTGCTCCCAGCTTCCCTCTCTGAGCGGTAAATAAAACCACCAGCTTATCCCATTTGTTAAAATTGCAAGCTTCACGCCCTCATGGAAAGAGTAGTTTAGCAGTTGCTCTTGATGCCTTTCCAAATCTTCGCTAATTTTCTTAACTTCGATAAAAACTTTATTTATGCCGTTGTAGCGGAGAGAATAATCAACCCTGCCCCCGTTTCTTATTGAATATTCTGGATATACTTCTTCCGGCTCGAAGGGGTCCCAGCCAAGAGCAGCCAAAATTTTAAGCACTACCGCCTGTTTTGTTGCTTCTTCGCTGTATGTTTCAAGCTTTCTGCTGCTTTGCAGCTCTTTTATTAAGTTGAGCAGTTTTTCGTTCATGCCATTCACTCCCTCGCCATAATTTGCAAGTTTATTGATATTCATATATGCATAATCTCCATAAAAACTTTCCCGCGCGGTGCTGGGTAAATTATTTAACATCTTCCCGCTATACTCCGCTATGGCCATGAAGTTAATTATCGACATGGACGGCGTGATTTACCGAGGTTCCACTCCTCTGCCATATGCGAAGGAGTTCATCGAATTTTTGCAGGAGAATAGTGTGGAATTCGTGTTTGCGACGAACAATTCCACCAAAACCCGGGAGATGTTCTCAGAAAAACTGGCGAGAATGGGAATAATTGTATCTCCCGAAAGAATAATAAGCTCCTCGTACGCCACGGCGGAGTACCTCAAAAAAAGAGAAAAAGATGGACGGGCGATAATAGTGGGAGAGAAAGGAATAGAGGAAGAGACGAAAAGAATAGGCTGGGAAGTTCTCCCGCTTGATGAGTGGAAAAGAGCGACGCATGTGCTCGTTGGCATGGACCGCACGCTCACGTACGAGAAATTAAAGGCAGGGTGCCTTGCGATAAACAACGGCGCTAAGTTCGTTGCTACGAATGGCGATGTGAATTTTCCCTCAGAGGAAGGCCTTATCCCCGGTGCGGGGAGCATGGTCGCTGCTTTGGAAGCAGCCACGGGCAAAAAAGCGCTGGTGATAGGCAAGCCCAACGAGCCGTACATAGAGATAATAAGGGACAAATTGGGCGAGGGAGAGTACTGGGTCGTAGGCGATAGAGCGGACACGGATATGATTTTAGGAAAAAAAATAGGCGCAAAGAACGTTCTATTATTAACGGGCGTGGCGCGGGAGCCCGCGGGCATGGAAGATTATGTTTTCAAAGATTTAGGTGAGTTCTTAGATTTCCTGAGGGGGCGCATATGATCGAAGAAAAAATAAAAAAATTGGAAGGGGAAATAGGAGAAACAGTTAGGAGAAGAATCAAAGAATTCGAAGATGTGAGAAAAGAAAAAGAGGAGCGGATTTTTCAAGAGCTGGCATTTTGCATTCTCACCGCAAATTCCTCCGCGCGCATGGGGCTGAAGGCTCAGAGAGAGATAGGAGAAGGGTTCGTGACATATTCCGAGGAGAAACTCAGGGAAGAGTTGAAGAGAATAGGCTATCGATTCTGGCGCGTGCGGGCGGAGTACATCGTGGGTGCGAGGTGGCTCATTCCCGAGATAAAGAGGCTTTTCGAGATGCCCGAGGAGGAAGCGAGAGAGTATTTGGTAAAGAACGTGAAAGGTCTCGGAATGAAGGAGGCTTCACATTTCCTGCGCAACACGGGAGCTAAGAATCTCGCCATCGTAGATAGACATATAATAAGAGTGCTTAGAGATGAAGGATTAATAGAAGAGCCGAAGACATTGACAAGAAAGAGATATCTGGAAATCGAAGAAAAAGAGAGGGAAATCGCTAACCGCATAGGCATGAATTTAGCTGAGCTGGACCTTTACCTGTGGTACATGAAAACGGGGGAAGTGCTGAAATAATTAATCTAATAGAATCAATCCGTAGAGAACGGGCTCGTGGTAATTCAATTTCACAATGGAGCTCATTTCTATTCCGATGGCATCTATGGATGGCCTAACTTTTGTAGGCATTTTACACACACCTTCGGTTTCGTATGTGCATTCTTCGCAGAGATTGCACGCTCCTGGGAAGAGTGACAGCACATAATGATACTCTCTAAACATTTCCTTTTCTTTTTCAAGTAAATACAATAAAACCTTCCTCTTTTCTTCCTCAAAGTGTTCCATATCTATTTCAAATTTCAAAAGCAATGCGCGAGTGTAGTTTGATACGAGTTCTCGAGCTTCCTTCCATGGTGGTACATACGGAGGGCAAGATGGCCTCTTTCCGTAAAACTCGCATGTTCTGCATTTCCACACTGGACGGGGCGTAACTCGAATTTCTCTTGTGTCTATTATTTTCTCTTCCAACAGTTTCACAATCATATACCAGAATACTGATATTAAAAATTATTGCTCAAAAAATTTAGCGATTGTGGAGAGGTACATAATACATGTGTTAAGAGATGAAGGATTAATAGAAGAGCCGAAGACATTGACAAGAAAGAGGTATCTGGAAATTGAAGAAAAAGAGAGAGAAATCGCTAACCGCATACGCATGAATTTAGCGGAGCTGGACCTGTACCTTTGGTACATGAAAACTGGAGAGGTGCTGAAATAGTTATTCAAGGCGTGCCAGAGGTAATCTGAATCTAAAAGCAATGCGTGGGATAATATGAAGCACGGCTTTTATCAAAGCTGCTCCGCAACTCTTAAATAATTGACGGATATCACAGCAACTATGACATTTCAGGAAGCGGTTGATAGATTGCTTAATAAGAAGATTTGTATGCGCTGTCATGCTCGTAATCCTCCAAACGCTACTAGATGCAGAAGATGTGGATATAAGGG
>JALULR010000048.1 GCA_027056155.1 DHVE2 group archaeon | reverse complement strand
ATTAATGACAAGGTCGTATGTATCGCTCACTCGAGCAGCTGTGATTTTAATACCCGAGCGCGTTTCTTCAAGAGCTTTTACCTCTTCATTAAAGAAGAATTTCACACCGTTATCCCGCAGATTTTCATAAAGCGCAACAGGCGCAAAGAACGATTCCATTACGCCGCCTGTGGGCGCAAATAGAGCTCCTTGCACATCTGTGCTGAGCTTTGGCTCTTTTTTGAGAAGCTTTTTTCTATCCCACACTTCAAGCCCCGGCACGCCGTTGTCAATACCCCGTTTTTTTAGCGTATCAACAGTTTTCAAGCCATCATAATCTCGAGCAACGATAATTTCGCCTCTCCATGCCGTGGGTATATTAAGCTCTTGCACCCAGCGATGCCATAGCTCGTTGCCCCTCCTGCAAAACCTCGCTCTCACCGTATTGGGCGGGTCATCAAACCCGGCATGAATTATGCCCGTGTTTGCTTTGCTCGTGCCCATTCCCACATCTTCATTTTTTTCGAGCACATGAATTTCCGCATCGTACTTGCTTAGCTCTCTCGCCGCAGACAGGCCAACTATGCCTGCTCCAATTATGGCAATTTTCATCAAAGGCACATGCCATTTAACGATTTAAACATATGCGGGAGAATGTTTAAATATTACACCTATATATGCGAGTTCAGGTGATACAATGGCAATATGGCAGGGTAGAGCACTACGCAAGATATCCGGCGGTAGAGTGAGACTAGCCCGCAAGAAAAGGCGCTATGAGCTCGGGCGCGAGCCGGTTTACACGCATATAGGCGATAGGAGAATCAAGATTGTTAGAGTACGCGGGGGAAACTACAAAATAAAGGTGCTTAGAGACACCTATGTCAATGTGTATAATCCCGAATCTCGCAAAACAGAGAAAGCTAAGATAGTTAGCGTTATAGAAAACCCCTCAAATCCGCACTTTGCTCAGAGAAATATCATGACTAAAGGCGCAATTGTAGAGACCACCGTGGGCAAAGTTAAGATAACCTCCCGGCCAGGGCAGCACGGTGTGCTAAACGGAGTGCTCGTACAATGAGCATAACAATTTATCCAGCATATTTTAATATTCATTACTCTAGGCGGGAAGGCCGTAGGATCCCAAAAAATCTAGCTTTTGAGCCAAAAGTAGATACCATTGCAAAGGCTCTGAGAGCGCTGGGCTACGAGTTCGAAGTTGAAGAAGAAAAGAGGTATCCCCGGTTCTGGTGGAGCGAAAAGGGCCGCATAATAGTGGATACCGATGAGAAAAAAAGTGCGGTAATATTAAAAATTGCCCGCAAAGTGAGAAATGTGTAATTATTTGTCCTGAGGAGTCTCTACATCTTCCACTAATTTTTTGCCAGCAACTACGCCATCTACCGAATGAATTACCGCGCCCAAATCTTCCAAAGCATTTGATAGCTCTTCAAAGTCAATGTTTACCCCCTCTACTATCACCTTGATGTTTTCCGTCTCTTGGTCCACTTCGCTGAGTATGCAGTTGACCCCGCTCACACCTTTAATTCTGCTAAGGCGCAGGGCTACATCTACTATGCTAGGCCTATGCGGTTTGAGCACGTCTAGCACCAGTCTCCGTATTCCATATTCTTGTTGAGCCATATACAGGCGCATTGGGTTAATTGATAAATATTTTTTGATAAGCATACCATGGTTGTTTTATACACCCACATGTGTCAGTAAGAGAGAAAGAATATGGAAAAAAGCGAATAGAGAGAAAGAGCGAAAGTATAGGAAGCGGCTCTGGGCGTTGAAGAATGTAGGACAGTATAAGATAGAATAAGTAGCAGAGCAAGTAGGAGTGGTAGTGAGAACAGTATACCTGTGGTTGAAAGGATACCGAGAAGAGGATAAGAGCAAGAGACCACACGTAATACATAGGGTATCTGATGATATAGATTCTACTATGCTACATGATAACCTCTGTTGCTGCTGGCAGTTGATGACCATTCCAGATTTATAGCGAGGTTTTAGCTTATGAAAGCGCCTAACATGAAAGACACAGGTAGGTATGTATGCTACGAGAAATAATAACAGACCACGGCACGCAGTTTTATGCAGTTTGATGGGAGAAAGGATTTGATATATTCTGCCTGCAAAACGAAATAAAGCATATTCTGGCGAGAGTGAGGCACCCGGAGACCACATGCAAGGTGGAAAGAAAAATGAAAAAAGTAAAAAAATTCTTAGCGAGAGTTAATTACTCTCTCACAACTATGTCTTACGAGGAGCTAAAGAATGAGTTGGAGGACTGTGTTAATTTACAACTACTCCAGAATGCTTTTTGCCCATTATTACTACCTGTTTGGTGCTCACAGGTGCTGATAATGTTGAATACTCTTCTCTCCTATCCTCTCGGCGCCTGTGACATATGTCTGTGTATAACACAAGATAATAAGGAGCCTTAAAAACATAGCATTTCAATCCTTATTATATCTCTAGTAAAGTTGCTGCATCGTTATTAGTTCATTGAGAGATGCACCGTATCAATAAGCAAATTTCCCTTCGCACCGAAACAATGGCGCAGATACCTTTTTATGCTTATATTCGATATTGCCGCAATGCCAACGTTAGTGAGAAAGAGAACCGGAGAGCTTGTGCTATACGATATCAAGAAAATCGCGTATGCAATACAGCGCGCATTCGAAGAGACAAAAGAGGTAGATAATCCAGAGCAAATATCCGAGCAGCTAGCTCTGGCTGTGGAGAAGCAAATAAAAAGCGATGTGCCTGAAGTGGAAGAGATACAAGACCTTGTTGAGGAAGTGTTAATGGATTCTGGCTATGCAACTACTGCAAAAGCATATATAATATATCGTGAAAAGCGCAAGAAAATCAGAGAAGAAAAGAAAATAATCGGCATTGAAGATAACCTAAAATTGGGATTGAACGCTATCAAGGTTCTAGAATCGCGGTACCTGCTAAAAGATGAAAAAGGGGCCATAATTGAATCACCCAGCGAGATGTTTTACAGAGCTGCAAGATATGTAGCATTGGTCGATATTCTATATCACGAAGAAGTTTATGACCGCGCGGCACGTCAAAAAAGAAGAGATAGCAGTGGAGAGTACAATAAGTTAGAGCTTAGCGGGTATGAGCTAGACATGCTTCTCAGAGCATACCGTGAGCTAAACTCACGTGGGCACATGAAAGTTAGTTTCAGAGAGCTGTTATCAATTTTAAAAAGAGATTGGAAAAAGCTACAAGAGCAGATTTTAGAGTTTTATAATATGCTAATTAGTCGTGATTTTGTACCAAACTCACCAACGCTTATGAATGCCAACACGAAGCTAGGGCAGTTGAGCGCGTGCTTCGTGCTTCCAGTGACGGATAGTATCGAGGGCATATTTGACACGGTAAAGTATGCGGCAATGATACACAAGAGCGGTGGTGGTACGGGATTTGCGTTCTCAAGATTGCGCCCAAAGGGCGATGTGGTTGCGAGTACCATGGGCGTAGCCTCTGGCCCGCTCTCTTTCATGCGCGTGTTTGATGTTGCCACGGACGTGATAAAGCAGGGGGGAAAGAGGAGAGGCGCAAACATGGGCGTGCTGAGTGTGCATCACCCCGATATTGTAGAGTTCATTACCTCGAAAGATTCCGAGAATAAAGTGCTCAGTAATTTCAACATCAGCGTTGCGATTACTGATGAGTTTATGGAATCGCTGGTAAATGACGATTACTATGCATTGAGGAATCCGCGCACAGGCGAAGAAGTGAAAAGAATAAAAGCGA
>JALULR010000047.1 GCA_027056155.1 DHVE2 group archaeon | reverse complement strand
CAACTCGGCAATGTAGAAGAAAGACAGGGAAAAAGAGCTTGCGGTAGTGTACTTTACGGCAATTGTTGGAATTATAACTATAAATCCCGAGATAGTAAAATTAAAGAAAATTCCAAAGAACATGGTATACAAAATCACTTTATCTTTTTTAACGAACTTAACTGTATTCTTTGTATCTCTCAACAAATGTATTTTTTCCACTTTTTCAAAATTAGCGATGCCCTTCAAACCGAAATAGATGATTACTGATGATAGTAGAAATGATATTGCATCAATTCCAAACAAGTAGCCCCATGAAATTTTGTAAAACCCGAATCCTGCAATCAAATAGCCACCAACGAGAGCGGCATTTACAGACATGGATAAAAGAGCATTATGTTTATCCAGTTTCTCATGCACTACATCGGGCAGGAGCGAAAAGCTTGCGGGATTGAAGAACGATTCTCCCACGCTCACAACTATAACTGCCAGTATAATGAAGTAAACAAAGTAGGTACGTGCAATAAAATAAGAAAGAGAAACGCAGCCCATGATGATAGCCATAATCAAATTAGCAGATATCATATTACTAACTCTGTTGGTTTTATCTACAATATAGCCTGTGAATGCGGTAGCCATAATCCAAACTAAAAATTCAATAGATACGAGCAGGCCAAAAATAAAAGATGAGCCAGAAATATACAATATAATGAGAGGTATCAATAATGTTCGAATACCATCACCTATTGCAGATATTGCAGACGAAGATAGCAAGGCATAAAATTCTTTATTTTTCATTTCTTTCAATCCTAAATATTATACTCGCCCATAAATCTTTTTGTAGGTTGCTATGCACCTTATTAACCGCAAGAGAGATGAAAAATAGTATATTTAATGTATGCCTCCCACGGAGCTTTGTGAAACATGTGTGCTGAGTATGTCGATGTTTGATTAAAAATCATTGAGAGTCTTGGGAGTTTATGTCTTTCATATCCAAGGATTGAATTATTTAAATAAATCAAATTGTTTCATCTACTGATGAGAGTAATAAAATCTCGGAATTACAAAATTGGCGAAGATACTATCTTTACCGATTACTGCAAATCAGAAAATTCGTTTATGATTGCGGGAGATGTGAAGGTCGATGGTAAATATAAGATTCTGCTTGTGAATATTGACAAAAGCGGAAATGAGTTATGGACAAGGGTATGCGGCGCTGGCCATGAATACGAAGCTCAAACTATACTCGAGAGTGATGATAAATGCATAGTAGGTGGAAACGCCCATGGCAGAGCCACTGAAAGCGGAGGCCATGGTTGGAAAGCGTATATTTTATCAGTTAATAAGAGTGGTGAGAAGCTGAAGGAGATGACCTACAAAATTGGCAACAACGATGTAATTTACACAATGATAAATAGAGGTGATGAGCTATGGGCCATGGGGGAAAGTAGAAGCAAAGAGCCGAGCGTATTTACAATGAGGATAAATAAAGAGCTTGAATTATTAGAAACTAAAAACTATGGGAGATATGATGATGTGCTTGCAGGTGCAATTACTTCCAAGTTTTTGACTTACTCATACAAGCGCCTAAATAAATGGTTTGCAAGGATAATTCGCGTAGATGAGGAGCTCAACAAAATATGGGAAAGGCACATTTCAGAGCTCATGATTTATTCTTCAATAGAGCTTGGCAATTCACTATTGGTCGTTGGAACAAAGGGAGATAATGGTATTGCACTGAAAGTGGGAGAGCATAGCGAGAAAGAGGTGCAGTTTGAAGATAGCGCAGTTTTGGGCGCTGCAACTCGAGACGAGCTTGTGATTCTTGCAGGTGAGCATAGAAAAAGGCCTGTACTTTATCTATTAAACTATGATTTAGAGTTACTCGGCAAGTTTGTAGCTCGTTTTGAGGGGTGGTACGAAAAGGCATTTTTCACGGATTCTGGTGAGATTATAGCTATGGGATATTCTCAGGCAAAAAATATGGGAGTTGTTAGCGTTATAACACAATAAATAGAGTGTATCATTCAAAAACTAAAAAATTAAGAGATGTGAAAAATGGTGAAAATCTGCGCAGTTATTGCTCCTGTAATCGCTGCATAGCCGCCTATATTCATGCCGTTTAGAACCGAGCTTGGCACACCTGCTGGATACATAAACAAAGCAATGAACACCACTACGAGCATAGCCGCTGCCACAGATATGCATGTAATATCTATTGCCTTTTTCGAAGTATGTGATTCGTTGCTGAGCCACTTTGCAATTACGTAGCTAATTAATATGCCGCTGAGCAGTGGAAGCAAATAAACAATGCTCATAATGGAAAAGCTAGATGCCATAGCAATCCCAGTATATGTGACTGTGTTTCCATAGATATTCACACTGAACCATGGCATAAACACACTTACAAACACCAGCAAACCTCCGAGAAGCACGCCAAAGTCTCCGATATTTGGTTTACTCATTGTGCTCACCTCCAAGCTCAAGCTCTGGTAAATCCATGCTTTCTTCCTCGTTTGCCTCTGTTTCTTCCCTCGCTGCGGGCCCGCTTTCCGCCGGCGCACTTTGTGATGGTTTTGCATTGGTATTTGCTTGGTTATCTGGTGCTGGCTCTGGGCTCATATTTTGTGCGCGTGGCTTTTTAGGAGTAGGTGTCTTGCGTTTTTTGAGCAGTAACACGACAACTATAAGCAAAGCTACTAGTATTATCGTATAAACAATGGGCATGTAATTGAAATTGTTCACATATATGTCTTTCTCGTAGGTCTGCTCGTTCCCTGCGTTATCTATTACCTTCACTTGCACCCTATGTACGCCGTTGTCCAGTAGCATTGTCTCCCACTTGTACTTAATAATGCCCTTTTCAACAGTGACCTTTACCCAGTGTCCGTTATCTATCGCAATCCATGCACTCTTCACGCCTGATGTGACATCTTTAACCTCAAAAGTCAGGGTAGTCGCGCCATGTACCACGTTGCTGCCTGTGTATTTTACTTCGGGGGCTGTGTTATCTATCACAAACTGCGTCGATACCTCATTAGTGATTCCACCGTAATTTTTGGCAATTATAGCCATTGTATAGCTTCCATCTTTCATATTGCTTGTATTCAAACGCAGTGAATACACACTGCTAGCGCTCTTGTACATGGTATATGTACCATTGAAATTAGCAGATTGGAGCTTGGCAATTACAGTTTCCACGCCTACAGAGTCCGAAACTTCCACAGAGATAGTAGTTATGCCGGATACAATTCCCGTGGGCACGTTTATGTTTACTAGCGTGGGCTCTTTGTTATCAACGCTCACCGTCATGTTAGAATATGCGGTATTTCCAGCACTATCATTTGCCACAAAACGTATAACATGCTTTCCGTCATCGTAATTTAAGGTATTGAGCATTGCGCTCCATATTGCACCCTCATGTGACAAAGCTATCCAAGAGCCACTATCTATGCTGTAGTAAACACCTTGCATATTTGTATCACTCGATTTAACTGAAAGCGTGACATTTCCAGATAGTATGGCATTCTCCTCCGGAGCGACTATTGCTAGGGTGGGTGCCTCTCTATCTATTTTCACCACGATGCTGTGGTGCGTTTCTGAATTGCCTGCAAAGTCCACAGCATAATATGTAAGCTTGTAAACACCATCGTTGCTGAGCGTTATTGGTCCGGAGTATGGCAAAGAAGATGAGTCTCCTATTGCGTAGTATATTGCTTTTACGCCCGAGGTAGCATCGTGTGCGCTTAAATACAAATGCACCGTTGATACATACCACCCATTTTGACCCACGGTGCCTTTAACAGAGCACATTGACTCTGGAGGCGTGGTGTCCACCATGGTGGAAACTATTACCGGAGCTACCGCTTGGACATTGCCCGCCGTATCTACCGCAACCGACTTGAAATAATACATGCCATCATGCGGTGCTACAAATTTCACCGGTGCGGCATCAAATGCGCCGTAATAATTCCAATTAACCCCATCACTGCTCCAGTATATATTCACATGTGCAACACCAGTGCCCACATCTGTGGCGCTGTATGATAGTATTATAGAAGCATTCGCAGTGTACTGCGGCAAGCTATGAATATACGACTCGGGTGGGGTGGTATCTACAACAATTTGTTGTGCACTATGCACACTCTGAATGTTGCCCGCATTATCGTATGCAGCGGTGTAAAATGAGTAATTGCCATCTCCGTGCGTTGCATAGAAATCAAATACTCCGTTTGAGCTATTGCTAATTGCATAAAGCTCGTAATCGCGGCCATTATAACTGTAATAGAGCCTAACATCTTTCACGCCGCTTATGGAGTCCGTTGCTTGATAATACACTAAGATATGGGTGCTATTTGTATATTGGCCAGATAGCGAAACGGTTGAGGTGGGCGCCGAAACATCGACAGTAAATGACAGCACATTAGAGTAATTGCCCAAGTTTTCGCCTGAGTCCCTAGCGGCCACACGCCAGTAATAGGTAGTGCCATCTTGAAGTCCAGTAAGAGAGTAAGAGTTGCTTACAATTCCATTTATCACAACTGGATTGGCAAATGCGGGGGAGGTAGAGTACTCAAGAGTATATGTTGAGGAGGCATTCACAGATGACCAGCTAAGTGTAACGTTGGTAGAATTTACAAATCCTGTCGGTGCGTAGGGCACTGGCATATCTGGAGGCAGCACCGTGAAATTCACTGGCGAGACCTCATTCAAGAAAGCATCATACACAGCAATTTTGTGCACTCCTGCAGTAGCGTTGGGCACCACTGCATTAATCTCACCTGAGCCCACACTGTTTGTAGTTGCGTGGTACGCTTGGGAGTTTCCGTCCCAGAGCATATTTAAGGTAGTAGATGCTCCAAATCCATAGCAATCTATCGTATACGAGGAGCCTATATTGCCGTAATCAGGGTGCAACTTTATCATTGGAAGTACATCATAATATTGTGTATCGGAGGTCACACCATTTACATCTCTGCCAATCACGCTATGCCAGCCCGCCGTGCTCTCAGGTATGCTAAATGTCAGGTCAAAGCTACCGTTGTCGTCAGTGAGCATGCCGAGCTCAGTATTTGTGCTATCCCAGAATATATATGCTGCAGAATCTCCGGAGAAGCCCGTGCCGCTAATGGATATATTGTCAAACACCGTGCCTTCGTTTGAAGATAGAATGATATGCGCCAGAACGAAGAAGTATGCGGTGGAATAATTACCATCTGCATCTTCAGCCATAACTTCGTGATACCCGTACACTGAGTCCGGCACGGTGAAATTAGCGGTAAAAATGCCCGTGGCATTTGTGCTCGTTGTAGCTACTTGCATACTGTCCCAGTAAATAGATACTGTGGAATTATGGGAGAATGCTGTACCATTTACTACAATGGTCGAGCCCACAAACCCGCTAGTGGGTGAGAGGTAGATGTGCGGCCCGAGATAATATGTCGTTTCTGCGAGGTAATTATTATCATCTTCTCCGGCAATGGTATGCGATGAATTAGAGCCCGTAGGGATTGTCACAGAAGCGGTATATGTGCCTGTGGAGTTGGTGGTACCGGAAGAGAGCGTGCTCTGCGTAGCGAGCCCAAAGTCCCAATACACATGAATACCAGTAGAGCCAGAAAAACCGGTACAAACTACAGTGGAACTATCTCCGGGCACACCGTAGTTTGGAGTCACGGTAATATGTGGACTTACATCGAAAGTAGCGGCGCTCTGCACAGAGTTTGAGTCTGTAGCGGTTAGCTGGTGATTACCTTCGGTTGAGTAGGGCACGGTTACCGTTGCATAAAAATGTCCAAAGTTATCAGTTACAGTGCTGTTTAATATTGCTCCAGAATCCCAAGTAATATCAACATTACTGTTTGCAGAAAAACCATGGCCCGATACGGCAAATGTACTGCCTACTATGCCCGTGCCGGGATTGATATTAACTTTTGGCTGTACAGTTAGCACTGTATCATCAGCATGCGACCTGTTGTCTATACCTGTAATATGATGATTGCCATGCGCTGCGTCGGGAATTCTAAACCACCCATCGTATGAGCCTGTGGAATCTGTAAGTTTCGTATCAAGAGTTGTAGATGTAGGGAGAGAGTAGTCAAGCACCACCGAAAGCAGTGAATTTGCAGAGTATCCTGTGCAGCTGTAATATACTACTTCTCCATAGTATCCGGAGTATGTCGAAAGAACAATGTGACTGAGTACGAGAAAAGAGGCAGTTGCTGTGTTCCAGTTAGAATCTCGCGCAGTTACTGTGTGCAACCCGTAAGGACTTTTGGATACGGTAAAAGTATATGAAAACGAGCCTTTGTTGCCTGTCCATGTCCTTCCTAAATATGTGGAATCCCAGTATACATATACTCTCTTATTAGCAGAGAATCCCTCACCGTTAACGGTCACCGAGGTTCCAACATATCCGTTATTTGGAGAAAGCGTTATCTCGGGCACCACTTGAAATTTTGCAGATGCGGAATTAGAGCCATCATCAGCGGATATTGTGTGTTGCCCTGCTGTGGAGGAAGGAATTTGAAACTGATACGAAAAATCACCATGCGAATCTGTTGAAACAGTGTCTTGATAATTGCTGTCCCAGTAAATATCTACACTATCGCTCGTCTTAAATCCCGTGCCATTTATCCATATTACAGTGCCCGGCGCGCCGCTGCTCTGCGATAATGTAATTGTGGTATTTGCACCGTGAACCATTCCCATGGGCGTCAGCAGCAGAGAAAAAATAACGCTGTATAGAAGCAATCGCCCTAACCTGCCATTTCCAGCTCCTGATTTGATTTTCTTAGTCCCCATTTTATCACCTAGTTTGTAGAATAAATTTTATAATACTTAAACTTTGCTTTATTTTCTTCCAAACATGATGAATTTTCACGGCGATATTACGGCATTCTCTCGTGAACTTTAATAGAAAAACAGAAAATACGCTAGGGCGAAACTTACCGTTAAAAACAAAAGCGAGTACTTGTGAAACTCAATCATTAATCCTTTTATTCGAACCATGCGCATGGCTATTACATTTGCCATGGAAGCGATAATCACGCCATTGCCTCCTAAATTCACACCGTAAGCTACCGCCTTAAACTGTGCGGTAAAATTGGTCACAAATACCGTTGCGGGCACATTGCTCATAAACTGTGAAAGGAGCACAGAGACAATAAAAACTGTGCCGGCGCTGCTTCCACTAAACGAAGAAAATAATGCGAGTATTGCAGGTATATGAGATATAACCCCAAAATCTATGAACACTAATATAAATAGAAGAACAAAGAGCCAATCTACTTTCGCTAAAAATTTGTAGAATATCAGAAGATAGAGCACCAGCAAAATTAAGATATATGTAGTGGGTAAAAAATTTAAGGCGAGAATGTAAAAGGCGAGCAAAGAGAGTGCAGTGTAAAATAAAGACCGGCTAGTTTTGGGTGTGCTATCCTCTCTTACAAGCGTTATCTTCCGCGATGGAAAGAACAGAAATATGAATATAAAAAGAATGAATATGAGAAGCAAGAAAAGAGGAAGCATGGCAATAATAAACCCTAGGAAATTAAGAGCTGATAAGTTCCACAAAAACAGGTTTTGTGGATTGCCTATGGGTGTTAACAGGGAGCCTGCATTCACAGCAAGAGCTTCAAATATTATGATTTTGTAAATGTCATTTTTGATAATTTTAAGCATTTTTACAGTTAGAGGCACCAGGATAAATAGAGCAATATCATTGGTTAGAAAAGTGGATAACAATGCAGAGAGTGCCACTAGTACTAGGGCAAAATTTCGCTCGTTTTTCATCTTGTAAAGGAGCGCCCGCGCCATGGAAGTAAGCTCTCCGCTCTCCTCTATGCTCACAGTCACAATCAACAATCCGGAAAGTGCAATTATAGTGCGCCAATCTACAAACTCACCATAATGGGTTATGTACTCAGGAAATAGCAGAGCGAGAAATAAAAGCAACAAGAGAAAAAACAAAAGCAAAGGCTCTTTTTGCGCAAACAGCAATGCTCTGCGTCCGAGCTTGTTTGAGCCTTGTGAAATATGCATTCACTTGGAAATATGCGCGCGCTATTTCAAGTTTGTTAGGTTTACACATGATGCAATCACATTTTTATACCGTCTGTTTATCTCCCAATCATGCTTCTAATCAAAAACGCCGCACAGCTAATCACCTTAGAAGGGGGCATAAGAACCGAAAACTACGATTTGAGAATTATAGATAACGGTGCCGTTTTGATTGAGGGCGAGCGAATCATCGATGTGGGCACAACCGCGGAGCTAAAAGGCTCTGCAGAGCTGGAGATAGACGCTTCAGGCAAGGTTGTTATGCCGGGATTTGTAGACCCGCATACACATCTGGTATTTGCAGGAACACGCGAGAACGAGCTATACATGAAATTACAGGGTAAAACTTACCTAGAGATTCTAAAGATGGGCGGTGGCATACTTCGCACAGTCCGTGCTACCAGAGCGGCTAGCAAAGATGCTCTTAGAGCAGAGCTTAGAGGAAGGCTTAATTACATGCTCCGCAACGGCACCACAACCGCCGAGGCAAAAAGCGGGTACGGGCTCAATTTCGAAACAGAGCTAAAGCTGCTCGATGTAATCAACGAAAGCGCACACCCCATCGACTTAGTGCCCACTTTCTTAGGAGCGCACGCTATTCCCCCAGAATTCAAGGATAGCGGGGAGTACATTGAATATATGAAAGAGCTCATTCCGAAGCTCGCGCCGCATGCCAAGTTCATTGACATATTTTGCGAAGAATCGGTGTTTAACAGCGAAGAATCTCGCGAGTACCTATTAACTGGAAAAAAGTATGGACTCACTCCGAAAATCCATGCTGACGAAATTTGCGATATTGGATGCACTAGCACGGCGGTTGAGGTAGGAGCGATATCCGCAGACCATCTCGTTAAGACTACAGATGAGAGCATAGATAATATGAAAAATACTGGCATCATTGCCGTTTTTCTGCCTGCCACGCCCTACATGCTGCTATCCAAAGAATATGCCAGAGCGCAAAAATTTATCGAGGCAGAAATACCAATAGCGCTAGCCACGGACCTGAATCCAAACGCTTATACAGAGAGCATGCAGATGGTTATTTCCCTTGCTATAACTCAGATGCGCATGCTTCCAGAGCAGGCTATTGCGGCGAGCACGATAAACGCGGCAGCGGCCATAGGTCTTGAAAACGAGATTGGCTCAATAGAGCGGGGAAAGCAGGCAGATATAATAGTTCTCGATGCGAAAAATTACCAGCAGATAGGCTATCATTTCGGAGTAAATCTTGTAGAGAAGGTAATCAAAAAAGGAGCGGTTGTGTGGTCAAGGGACTGAGCATGTACCTTGTTAGAGAGTTTAGAGAAGAAGACGTATATGATGTATTCCGCATAGCCTACGAGAGCCTAACCGAAAAATACTCTCTCGAGCTGTTCATGGACATATACTACGCTTGGCCCAGCGGGTTTCTGGTGGCTGAAATAAAGGATATTGTAGGATTCATTGCAGGAAGCCAGTACAACGGTACCGCTAGAATACTGATGCTTGCTGTGGATAAGAATAATCGAGGAAAGGGCATAGGCTCGCTTCTCTTGAGAAAGTTCCTATTTCAATGCAAAAAAGAGGGTATTAAATCGGTTAGCTTGGAAGTGCGTACCTCCAACAAAAGCGCCATAGATTTTTATGTAAACAGAGGTTTTCAAATAATATCCCTGCTCGACAAATACTATACAAATGGCGAGTCCGCGTACATAATGTGGAAGATGCTTTGATTGCGTGGGATTTTAACTGTGCAGCAATTGTTGTTTCAGCAATAAATTTACAATACACTCTCCTGTGCTTCGAAGTTGCATATAGCACCGCCAATACCGCATGTCTCTTCTATTTTTTTAATTATTATGCCCGTTCATCAAAAGCGCGGAAAAGATTAATCAAAAGCATGCTATACCCATATCCATGATTAAAATTGAGGAGCTTGTAGAGCTTGCGAAGATAAGGAGCGAAACTGGCTACGAGTCGAAGATTTTGCAGTACATCGAAGAAAAGCTAGACACTCTTAACATAAACTACGAGCGCATGCCCATCGATGAAGAGCGTTATAACATAATTGTAAATCCCGAAGAGAGATTTATGGTCAACGCACATCTAGATACTGTGGGTGAGTATTTTCCCCCAGAGATAGAAAACGATATACTGTGGGGTCGTGGCGTTATGGACGATAAAGCGGGAGTGCTAATTATGCTCAAGCTAATTGAAAAATACAAAGATTCCCTTCCCGTGAGCTATGTGTTTTTTGTAGATGAGGAAGAAGAGGGAAAAGGCTCTAAAAAATACGCAGAGAAGTACGCGCATGATTTTGCAATAACGATGGAGCCTACCTCCCTGCGAGTTTGCACCGCCGAGGCAGGAAGCTTAGAGCTAGAATTTGAGTTTTGGGGCAAGGCAATGCACGGCTCATGTGCCAACAAAAAAGATAACGCTATCTGGCAGGGCATAGAGTTTATTAATTCTCTGAAAAAACTAAGATTTTTAAACGAAGAGCATAAGTTATTGGGCAAGCCAGAAATAAATGTAGAGATGTTCGATGGAGGTGATTATCTTCTCGCAGTGCCCGAAAGCGCCAAAGCGCTAATCGATTTTATTTACCTACCCGGGCAAACAGCTGTGGCGATAATCGACGAAGTGAATAAAATAAGCAAGGACCACAATGTAAACCACATGATTTACGATTTGTCACCGCCATTTGAGCTCTCCCCCAGAAAGAGGAGGGTAAGAGAGTTTTTGAAATATGCAGAATTGGGCGGATTTAGAAGCTGGAGCGACGCTCAAAATCTCGTGGATAAGGGCACGCCAACGGTAGTATTTGGGCCCGGCGAGCTGAAAAACGCACATACTAAAGACGAGCATGTGAGCATCAAAGATGTGATTAAGGCGTACAATATTCTTAGCAAAGTGCTCAATGAGTGGAGCAAATGAGCCAAGAAAATGTATTATGGAGTGAAAGCACTCCATTTTGGGTATTTATAGGTGCAATGCTCATAGTTATCTTATTATTTGCCTTGCTTTTCATATTACAGCTTATCTATGGGCCAGTGGGCACCAAACCCCCGCCAAATTGGTTTTTTGCCATATTCATCGCTATTTTTTCCGCGCTCACTCTTGCGTTCTGGAAATATGAGGTAGTGTTAAGTGCAGAGGGCATAAAAGTAGGATTTCCAGCATATAAAGTGAAAATACCATGGTGCAAGGTGCGTGCTGCGAGCAAGGTGCCGAGCATCTCGCCGTATGCTGGATTTGGAATACGCTTGATAAAGTACAACGGTGAGTGGGTAAAGACTTTCAACATGCCCAAGATGGAAAAAATCATGCTCGTAGTTAGCGGGAAAAAGTACAAAAAATTAATAATCTCCGTGAGAGATTCAAGCACAGCGCTAGAATATATCTATATGAAAAAAGAAGAGCTTGAAAAATAGAGCTCAAGCTCAGAGCTCTGCGTATTTCTTCGCTATGGCCTTTGCCATGTCCAATGTGCTCGCATCTCCGCCAAAATCGTAAGTGCGCACTTTTCCTTCAGCAATAACATCTTCTATCGCTCTCTCCAAGCGAGCCGCTTTTTCTTTCTCTCCCAAGTAATCCAGCATCATGCGCACCGCGCGTATCGTTGCTATCGGATTCACCTTGTACAAGCCTGCGTACTTCGGCGCAGAGCCATGCACGGGCTCGAATACAGCGTAGTTATCGCCGATGTTTCCCGATGCTGCAAACCCTAGGCCGCCAACAAGCTGGGAAGCGAGGTCAGAGATTATATCGCCAAATAGGTTTGAAGTGACGAGCACATCGTATTTTTCGGGATTCTTAACGAGCCACATGGCCTGTGCGTCGATGTTGGTCTCCCACATCTCTATATCTGGATATTCCTCATGTATTTTTCTTGCCACGCGCACAAACAATCCGCTCGTTTCTCGAAGAACATTTGGCTTCTCAACCACAGTTACATTCTTTAAATTATTTTCTTTTGCGTAGTCGAATGCAGCGCGTATTATCCTCTCTGCGCCCTTGCGGGATATTATTCTTAGAGATATTGCCTTATCTACGCCCACAAATTTCTTGTATCTCGCATGCTCTTTAAAAGCGTTGTCTATCGCCTCGGGCACCGGATAATACTCCACACCACTATACAAGCCTTCAGTATTTTCCCTGAACACAGTTATATTTATATTGTCTCTGTAATTTAACGGGTTTCCGGGATACGCCTTTGCAGGGCGCACATTCGCATAAAGGTCAAACAACTGCCTCAGGCGCACTATGGGGCTATAATACACCAAGCCCTTGCCCTGCAGCTCAGGAGCAAGCTCTTTTTGCGCCTCTTCTTTGGGCTTTGAGGTAATCGCTCCAAAAAGCGCGCAATCGGTTTGCTTCATCAGCTCAATAGTTCTATCCGGCAGGGGATTTCCCTCACGGCGCCAGAATTCCCAGCCTATGTCTCCATATATATACTCTGCATCCAAAGCGATCTCGTCCAAAACAACCATCGCTGCTTCAATCACTTCTTTACCCACGCCATCTCCGGGCAATACGGCAATTTTATAGGTCATATCAATACCTCCAGTTTGGATAATCGCCAATTTGGATTTAATGATTTTGATTGTCGAGCGCGTTGCACCTTGCAAAAATTAAAAAGCGCATCTCGGATTTTTATGCTCCCCCTAATCTATAAACGGTGCACCATTTCGCAGATAATGTTAAATACTCATATAAGATAAATGAACTGATGAAATTTGCCCACATAGCAGACTCGCATTTAGGTGCATTTAGCAAAAACAAAAATTTAAAGCGCCTAAACTTAGAAGCGTTCAACAAAGCCATCGAAATCAGCATCGAGGAAAATGTGGATTTCATAATAATTGCCGGTGATTTATTTCATAATCCTCTACCCGATATGGAAACTGTGAGAAACGCAGTATATATATTAAACAAAGCGCGGGCACAGGGCATAAGGATATATGTGGTCTACGGCTCGCATGACTTCTCTGCGGGCACAACCTCGCTTTTAGATGTGCTCTCAGAAGCAGGAGTTTTTAAAAAAGCGGTGCGCGTTAAGCTACAAGGCGGAAAGATAAAGCTAGAGCCGATTAAGGACGAATCTGGCGTTTATTTAGTGGGCATGCCGGGGCTTACAGCAGCCAGAGAGGTTTTTTACTTTGTAGATGAAGAGCAGGGCATTGACAGAGATGCCTTGAATGAGATACCCAATCCTAAAATTTTCATATTTCACACCACCGTGGAGGAGCTAAAGCCGGAGTACATTGCCGATAAAAACGCCGTCCCGTTATCTCGTTTTCCGCAGGGCTTTGATTACTATGCAGGCGGGCATCTGCACGAGCGTATAGAGCATAAGATGGGTTCTGGATATCTCACGTACCCGGGTGCATTATTTGGCTCAAACTACAACGACTTAGATGTGCTAACTGGCAAGCAGAGAGGCTTCTACATAGTGGAGGACTTCAAGCCCAGATTTGTGCCTGTAAAAGTTTGTGAATTTGAAAAGAAGATAGTAAATGCAGACGGAAAAACTGCAAGGGAGCTCGAATCTGAGTTAATGGACTATGCCTCGAAAAATCATGAGGGAAAGGTAATAATACTGAAGGTGAGTGGTGAGCTAAGCG
>JALULR010000046.1 GCA_027056155.1 DHVE2 group archaeon | reverse complement strand
AAATAGCACCCAGCCCTGAATACACCCCGGAGAGCTGATCTTCAACGCCTAACTCCTTAAACAGAAGCTCTGCCTTTTTCAAATTTTGCTCCCCTAGCCTCCATTGCTCTTGCGACACATACAGTATTCCCAAAGTCTTAGCAACAAACGCAGATATATATTTGTCAGATACGCTTTTTAGCATGTCTTTAGCACTTATAAGATAGCTCTCTGCACTTGGGTCGTACATATTGTAGTAAGTTATTCCGAGATTAATTAACGCCTTGGTAATGCCAACCTTGTTATTCACTATCTCAAAGTAGTCCTTTGCCCTAGTGAAAAGCTCTATAGCCATATTATAATCTTCCTGCTTTCTGTGGAGAATGCCCAAGCCTATGCATGAATAACCCATCACGCGATAATCTGCATACTGCTGGCTAAATTTAAGAGCTTCAGTAAGATGCTCTTCCGCAGAGTCGTAGTCACCGGTGAAAAAACAAGACATACCTAGGACATAATACAGCTCAGGCAGGAGCTTTCTATCTATTATCTTCTCCCTACTCGCATACACCTTATCCAATGCATTTTTTGCGGATTGATAATCCCCCATCTTTGTGAGTATCTCACCAAGCCTGAGCTTGCTCTTTGCCCATGTATCTGGGTCGTTTCCAGCCAGCGTTTCGGCTTTTTTGTAATACTCTGTAGCCTTGCTCCATTCACCGCTATGATAGTAAGTCTCACCCACAATGAAATAAAGCAAGCCCTCTCTTGCATCAATCTCGTGTGAGTAATTATTTAAAATATTCAGAGCAATGCTCCTAACCACCCCGGGGCGCTCAAATATGTAGCGCTCATAGTAATCTGAAAGAAGTACCAGAGCCCGCAATAACAGCTCACCATTTACAAAGTGATATATTGCCTCCAATACATCTCCCTCTTCTACCAAATACTCCGCCGCAGCTTTATGGTACTCTCTTTTCTCCATCTTTGTTAATCTCTCGTACATGAAATTTCTTACCATCTTGTGCAAGGTAATTACCTCAAACTCAAACTCTACAAATATGTTTTTATTGATGAGCGAATAAATAACGGAGTAATCTATGTTGTTTAGTAAAAGTGCAGAGATACGCACCGGACGCCTAAAAACGCTCAAAAATTTCACAGCTTTAGTCTCTTTCTCGCTCAGGTTGCTAAGTATGCCATCAAATATAAACTTTCTGAGCATCTGCGGAGTATGGTTTTTAGCAAGAACTAAGAGCATTGGATTACCGCCGTATTTGTCCAATATCTTATATGCTTGAGCATCATCAACCCCCATGTCAATAAGCATGCGATACGCTGCTTCCTCGCTTAGCTCTTCTATGTGCATCTCCTTTGCGTTAGCCATGATATCGAGAGGGACTACATCACTACTTGTATTGCCAATTAGCACTATCTTAAATTTCTTAGAATAATCAAGCACTTTCAAAAAGCGGCGGAAAAACTTGCCAAGCTCAGGATTTATATTCTCAACGTTGTCGAATATATATACTCCGTATTGAAGAGATTCCCTAATTAGCGAGAAAACATTGTTCCACTCTAAACCATCCTCAATTCTCTTTCCGCGAGTGCGCAGGTACTTTTCAAGCTTGGGGTACCCTATGCTCGATAAAAACTCGGATAGCTTGTTCAATACCGTAATGGGGTCATCAGATTCATTGACACTTATAAAAAATACATCTTCATCTTTAAGCTGCTCCCTCACAAACTTTAGCATGAGAGTTGTTTTCCCAAATCCGGATAAGCCAGTGAGCAATAGAATGCTCTTGCTTCCTTCGTACCACGCCTTTAGTTTTTCTAGTTCTTCTTCTCTGCCGTAAAAGCTTTTGATAATATAGTCTTCTTCTATAAAATGCACCTTCTTAGTTTTATTTCTAAACAAAGAGAGCAAATCAAGGTTCATATCCTTGGTAAGATTGTTTGCTGCTTGGACAATGCTAATCCCAAATTTTTTGGATATGTCCTTTATAAGCATTTGCTCCTCGCCGGAAGAGGTTATAACTTTTACTTGAAGCTCGCTAACTCTATCTGTCAGCTCTTTGGCCCGCTGAATACCAACAGGAGTGAGGACATACACGTTTCTCCTATTTTTCAAGCCTCTAACGCGCACTTTTTTTGAAACAACCAAATTTTCTGCAACCAATGAAGTTAGCTCTCGTGGCAGATTATTTCTACCAATGCCTATGCCCTTGGCAATACCCTCTTGCGTTATTTCAAATGGAGCATTATAATGACTAAAATTATCTCTATATTGCGATAGGTACAAAATGATTCTCTCGCGTGTGGAGAGATATTTTCTAACCATACATACTATCATTAGTATGCAAAATATTTAACTCTTATCCTTGCCATTGCCGAGCGCTCGTAAAGATTAATATGGCACTTTGCAATGCACATGTATGCCTACAATAGTCGAAAAGATATTTCAAAAGCATACTACGGAGAAAGTAGAGCCGGGAAAGATAGTATGGCTAGACCTCGATGTTATAACTGCGCGAGAGTTTGGAGGGCCAAATGTGGTAAAAAACATAATGGACGAATTTGGAGAGGCCCGTGTAGCTAAAAAGGATTCTACATTTTTCACCTTTGATTTAAGCGTGCCTGCAAAAACGCTGAAATACGCTCTAGCGCAGGACAAATGCAGAAAATTTGCCAAAAAAGCGGGAATTAAGGTATTTGATGTAAATGGCGGCATAGGTACTCATGTGCTCATAGACCAAGGCGTGGTAAAACCGGGGCTTACAGCAGTGGGAACTGATTCTCACTACAACATACTGGGTGCGGTCGGAGCTTTTGGACAAGGTATGGGTGATAAAGATATTGCGTTTGCCTTCGTTACCGGAAAAACATGGTTTGAGGTGCCGGAAACTATGAAAGTCATCGTAGAGGGAAAATATAAATGGCCCACCGTTGCAAGAGATGTTACCCTCGCTGTTATGCGCGAGCTCGGGCCCGCTGGCGCGCTCGGAAAAGCCATTGAATACGAAGGAAATACAATTACCGAGCTGAGCATAGATGGTAGAATAACCCTAGCATCTCAAACTACGGAGATGGGAGGAATAATCGGATTTCCGCCAATGGATTCTGTTTTAGAGAATTTTTACAGCTCGCGCAATGTGAGCTTTAAGCCCATAAAACCGGACCGCGATGCGGAGTATGTAGAAGAAATAAACATCGATGTGAATGGATTAGAGCCATTGATAGCGGCTCCGCCTAATCCTTGCAATGTCAAGCCAGTGAGCGAGTTTGAGGGCATGGAAATTGACGGCGCATTTATAGGCTCTTGCACAAACGGACGCTATGAAGACTTGGTAGCTGCTGCAAAGGTGCTAAAAGGTAAAAAAGTGAAAGTGCCACTTACCATAACACCAACAACCCGCGAAGTGTGGAAGCGCATAATCTCTGAGGGAATCTGGGAGATTTTTGCAAATGCGGGCGCAGTGCTTACCAATCCCGGGTGCGGCGGCTGTGCAGAGGGCATGCCCGGATTGATAGGCGAGGAAACTTATTTAAGCACAACGAACCGCAACTACCCGGGCAAGCAAGGGCCCGGCAAGTTATATCTCGTCTCGCCCGTGATAGCGGCGGCTAGCGCGGTGGCTGGAAAAGTGAGCATACCAACATAATCACTATTTGCGCATGTGCAGTTCTTTTATTATTTTTATTAGCTCTTTTTCACTTGCATTTGTTTTTATGCCCTGCTGCGAAAAATGAGTACGGTAAGCTTCAAAGCCCTGCTCGCGTAATGCAGCTATTATATCACT
>JALULR010000045.1:1117-3783 GCA_027056155.1 DHVE2 group archaeon | reverse complement strand
GCTCTAGCTCGGTATTCAAAAAGGCGGTAAGAAATTCATCATCTTTCATGTAGTCTTCGTAGCGCTCTATGGCCTGCAAAAACAAGGATTCTGCCTTCTCGTAATCAGAGATGTGATAATAAATAAGCGGCAAATAATAAAGAGCGTCTTTATCTCCCAAGTTGTTTGTTAGTATCTTTTCAAAGTATATCCGTGCTCTATCGTAGTTTTCTAAGCGGTAATGTGCTTTGCCGGCGATGCGGGAGAAATCCTCGTGCTCTTTTGCTCTATCATCTAGCGAGTCAAGATAATGTATGCACTCGGAAAACATCTCTTTCATGTACAAGATTTCAGCTTTCAAAAGTGCATATTTCGGCTTTTGGCTCTTATCTAGAAGCTTGTCTGCAGACTCTAATGCTTCATCTAACTTGCCCATCTCTTTGTACGAGTGCGCTAATATATAGAGTACTTCGGCAGTTTCCTTGAGCTCTAGTGCCCGAGTTGCGTAAGAGGCCGCATCTTCGTACATACCACGCTTGTGATACTCTTCCGCCGCATAGTATAATGCCTCGTAATTTCCCGGGTGCCTCGCCAAAATTTCCTTTACGGTTTCAAATCCAGCATCTAGACCCAGCGCAAACTGAGAGCGCATTTTAAATATGAGCGCGTCTGTAAGCTCTTTACCCTTAAGCGTGTTTATCTTTTCACCTACATACTCAATAACCTCTTCATGGCGCTCTAAATCGTAGAGAATCTCCATCTTCAAAAGCACAAATTTAGGCGCGTAATCATACTTATCAGCGATATCAAGTGCCTCTGTACTCCTGCCGGTGCTATGGTATATGCGCGCAATATAGTAGTTTGCATCGAGCTCGTATTTGGACTCATTTTTCACAAGATCCATAAGCAGGGTGCGACTATCCGCGAATTTCTCAAGATAATAGTACGCTACCGCAAGATAGAACTTTGCCTCTACAAAGCTGCGGTCTTTTGCATGGAGATCTGTGCATATCTCCGCTGCTTCTTCGTACTCTCCCTTGCCTATAAGCGCCTTGGCTTTGTGAATCAATACGCGCTCGTCATGGCTAGACTCTGCTACTTTATCCACATAGTTCAGAATAACATCGTACTGCTTATGCTCGTAAAGGCTCTCAAATATTTTGTTCCAAATGTTTGGGCTCACACTGAGCCCAATTATATGGCCAACTACCTCGTTGAGAGAGTCCATATCCTCCGTGCTCATGTATATCTCTGCAAGCCGCACGTAAGGCTCTAAGAAATTCGGGTCTACATCCACTGCGAGCTTGTAGTACTTGCGCGCTTCTTCCACATTCTTCTCAAATGCAACTTCGCCCTTTAAAAACCAAATATACGCATCGCTTGCTGCCACCACGGAGAGTTTTTTAAGGTACTTGTCCATTTTATCAAGCTCTTTGAGCTTGTAGAGAATGAGACATAGCTTTTTAAGGTGCTCAGGAGACTGCCTTAGCTCCACAGCCTTTTCTAAGTACTCGGCAGCTTTTTCCAAGTTTTCTGAGATTAAGTATACTTCTGCATAAGCGGTATAAACAAGAAAATCCACATCTAAGTTCTCTGCACGATCTAGAAGCTCTAGCGCTTCCTCTTGCTTTCCTACATTTGCTAGAGCGAGAGCTTTGAGAATCATCGCTCTTCTACAATTACCCATCTCTGATAGCACGGAGTCTGCATCTGCTATCGCTTCGTCGTAACGCTTAAGATGCCTTGCCGCCTCACCGTGCAGCAAGCGCAGGTCAATATGCTCTCTCTTTGCAAGTGCTTTCGTAGATAGCTCGTAAGCTTTAGAGTAATCACCATTTAGAAAGCTTACCTTTGATAAAACACGCAGTGCAACAAAGTTATCCGGCTCTTTGGCAACTGCCTTAGATGCTAGGTTGCCCGCCTCCTCTACTTTATCCATGTCGAGCTTTACAGCTGCAAGGGCTGCATAGCTCGTTGGCGATTTATCTAACTCAAGGGCCTTCGATGCGCTTATCTCCGCTGATTCCAAATCCCCAGTTCTAGCTTCGCATTCTGCTTTTATAAGCCATGCTGCCGCATCTCTGGGATTATACTCTAAGTACTTGGATATGTTTGCAAGGGCATTTTCATAATTTCGCATTGAAAAATAAATGAATCCCAAAGCTCGATAATATGACTCCGAATTGCTCTCATCTGGTTGCACGTTTTTTATAATGGCATGCGCCTTCTCTGCGTCGCCTTGATTCAAGAGCAACATTGCCAAATTTACCCGAGCAAGCCAGAATTTTGAATTTTTTTCAAGAGCTTTTTTATAATACTCTTTCGCACCATCGAGATCATTTTTCCTAGCGTATATGTTGCCCAGCTCGGTATACACATACTCACTCTTAAACTCCGGAGGCAGCTCTGTGAATATCTTCTCTGCTTCGTTGTACTTGCCAAGGCGCATCAGAGTAAAGGCCAGATTGACTTTTGCTTCTACCATTCCCTTGTTATCTTTTAATATTCTCTTGTAAATATTGTATGCGTTTTTGTAGTCCCCCTTCATATACAGCTCGTTGCCCTTTAGGAGCAGCACTGATGGCGTGCCAGTTTGCACTTGCAACCCGCCTTCTGGAGACTCTCCCTTCAAGTAAGAGATTATTGTTTGAATCTCGGCTAGCTCCGGTGGTAGTTCACCCTTTAAC
>JALULR010000045.1:0-1107 GCA_027056155.1 DHVE2 group archaeon | reverse complement strand
CGAGAGCGTCATCATAGCGCCCGCGCATAACTTCTATAACTGCTGTATTACCCCATGCCTCCACACCTCCCTTATTGATATCGATAGCACGCCTAAATATATCTTCTGCTTCTTCTACCTTTCCGTATTTTGCGTATATAGTGCCTAAATTCACCATAGATGTGTAATCCTTTGGGTTTTGCTCTATTGCACGCATATAATGTTCTCTTGCCTCCTCCAACTTTCCCATCTCGAGGTATATATCGCCTCGTATGCCATCTGCATTTTCCACGGTACTTAGAACTTTCAACGCATTTTCGTAATCTCCAAGCTTGTAAAGTGAGTAGCCCCACATCAGCAGTATCTTGTTTTTCAAGCTTGTATCCATCTCTATGCTATCCTTCAACGCCTGATTTGGCGCAAGCTCGATAACTCGCTTGTAATTTCCCGATTTAAAAGCTGAAAATAGCTCGTCAAACTCTTTGCTCTCACCCATTCTGAGCCGGAGCTCTCTTATGAATAGTTTTAGTCCGATTACTCCAATTATCACTCCGAATATGGAGGTGAGGTAATCGTAAAACCCATAATGAAGATATGAGCCATAGGAAATGGCCATAAAAGAGCCAGATTCTACCATAATATCGCGGACAAAAACGCTGATGAACAGCGCAGAGATATATAGATAAAAAATGCTCATATATGCAAAACCCAGCACGCGCTCTTCGGCGCGTTTAGTGAAAAAGTATAGCAAAAACGAAGTAAGTGCAATAATTACAACATCGTAAATCATGTTTAATGATATTCCAGCCACTACACCCAGATTAATCATAAAAAGAGCTCTAATGGGTGAGGCGAAAAACGGGAGCCCGGCGAGAATTAGCATCAAATAACTTTTGTTTTTAAATCCAAAGCGCAGAAATATTAAGAAAAATAGAGCTATGGCAATAATAAAATAAGCGATACTAGATATGTATATTGACAAAGATAAGAAATCGTACTGAATGGCATTTGCCCACGCCATAAGGTCCACTATTAAAAACACTATGAAATAAGCAGCCCAAAAAATAGAACTGGCTACGACAACCTCATCAACGATATATTCTTTCTCCATATTCTCCTCTATAAACC
>JALULR010000044.1:1122-3788 GCA_027056155.1 DHVE2 group archaeon | reverse complement strand
CCCAATATGTCACGCTATATCCTGCTGCATTACTTTATTTTCTCTATGAGGTGATTATGTCCATAATTATAGGTGCGGCAGTGGCATGGCTCGGGTACAAAGGCTTAAAAAAGATGAAAGTGCGAAAATCACCGTATGTGGAAATTTTAGCAATTGCTCTAGCGTTTGGTGGCTTTGTGCTAGGTGAGGCTTTTGCCGCATCTGGGTTTTTAGTTGCCACGGTAATTGGCATACTACTCGGAAATCATGATGATTTTTTCCACGATAAATCTCCTGTGATACAGTCAGCAGTGCGCTGGCACATGCATTTTAATGACATACTTTCTAGCTTAGGCACAATATTCATATTCGTGCTTCTCGGAGCAAGTTTGAATCTCTCTTTAATGAACCTATCTGTGCTCCTATACGGCACTATAATTGCGCTTTTCATAATATTTGTTGCGAGGCCGGTAGCGACGCTTATTATACTCCCCAAATGGGGATTCAAAAAGTACCTGTTCATTGCTCTTGAGGGTCCGCGCGGTGTGGTGCCGTCAGCGTTGGCAAGCATGCCATTGATGCTCGGGTATATGTATCAGAACCAGCAGATGATTTACTGGGGCGAGCTCATACTAAGCACCACAATTATGACTGTGTTGCTAACAGTGATAATAGAAACGCTATGGGTACCATACTTGAAGAAAAAGTTGTTAGCGTGAGATCAAAGATATAACTCGTAAAACGATGAAATATAGAGGTGCATGAAAAACATAAAATATTTGAAACCCTTATCTCCACTGCAAAAGGGAGATGATAATATGGGAGTTTTAGAGAACAAAGGAGCAATAGAATATTCAAAGGGATTGGAGGGTGTTATAGCGGCATTATCGTCAATAAGTGCAATTGATGGTGAGCAGGGAAAGCTGATTTATAGGGGCATACCGATAGAGATGCTCGCAAAGCATTCTACATACGAAGAAACAGCGTATTTTTTACTATACGGTGAATTACCTACAAAGAGTGCTTTAGACGAGTTTGTTGCCGAGATGAAAGAACTTCGCTATCTTCCAAAGAGAGTGGAAGAATGCATCTTAGAGTTGCCGCCAAATCCGCACCCTATGGATATTCTCAAGGTTGCCGTGGCACATGCTGGGCTATATGACCCTGACCAGCTTGAGTCGTGCAGGGAGGGAGTTATGCGCAAGGTTATAAGGATAATTGCAGAAATACCCACTATAATTGCATACTATCATAGAGCAAGGACCAAACAAGAAATCGTTCCTCCAAATCCAAATTTGGGTCATGCTGCAAATTTTCTATACATGCTTCACGGTAAAGAGCCGGACCCCGAAGAGGCACGTATTTTTGATATAGCTATGATTTTGCATGCAGAACACGGACTTAATGCATCGACATTTGCTGCAATGGTTACAGCATCTACTCTATCAGACATAAACTCTGCAATAGTATCTGCAATAGGCACGCTAAAGGGTCCACTTCACGGTGGTGCAAATGAACGCGTGTTAAAAATGCTTGATGAGATAGGCACCCCTGATAGAGTGGAAGAGTATGTAAAAAATGCGCTTATGGAAAAGAGAAGAATCATGGGATTTGGACATAGAGTTTATAAAACATACGACCCCAGAGCTAGAATACTGAAACAGTACGCTGAAAAGCTCTCGGATAAATACGGCGATAGGAAATGGATATCAATAGGCGAGAAAATAGAAGAAATGATGATTCGTGAGCTTGGGAAGAAGGGCATATTTCCAAATGTAGATTTTTACTCGGGTATAGTTTACAGCTTTTTGGGCATACCGCGTGATTTATTTACTCCGGTATTTGCAATGGCTCGCTCTGTGGGCTGGGCGGCACATGTGTGCGAATATACTCAAAATAATAGAATATTCCGGCCTCGTGGTTATTATACGGGCCCAGATTATGTAGAGTATATACCAATCGAGCAAAGGAGGTGAATAATATGGGTAAAACAATGGCTGAAAAAATAATAGGTAAGCATGCAGGCAAAGATGTTAAAGCAGGTGAGATTGTAGTTGCTAAAGTAGATGTGGCAATGGTGCAGGACGGCACAGGTCCGTTAAGTGTACAAGTTCTTGAAGATATGGGCCTCGTGCAGGTTTTTGACAAAAAAAATACTGTGCTATTTCTAGACCATGCTACACCATCACCTAGAAAAGAACTGAGCAATGCACATAAGATTTTGAGGGATTTTTCGGACAAGACCGGTGCGTATCTCTCCGATGTGGGTGAGGGTGTGTGCCATCAGAGGCTCGTAGAATCATGGGCCTCGCCCGGACAGCTCATAGTTGGTGCAGATTCGCATACATGCACATCTGGTGCGTTGGGCGCTTTTGCTACGGGAATGGGCAGCACAGATGTGGCGATAGCCTTTGCATTGGGCAAAGCATGGTTTAGAGTGCCTGAAACGCACAGATTTTACATACATGGAAACTTTCCAAAGGGTGTGTTCTCAAAAGACCTCATTTTGCATATAATTGGCACAATAGGTGCAGATGGTGCAACTTACAAGGCAATGGAGTTCTACGGGCCAACAATTGACAAAATGAGTATGGAATCCCGATTTACAATAACAAATATGGCAATAGAAGCGGGCGGTAAGACTGGCATGATTGCCCCTGACAGTGTAACCAAAGAGTACTTAGAAG
>JALULR010000044.1:0-1112 GCA_027056155.1 DHVE2 group archaeon | reverse complement strand
ATTTAGAAGAGATGGGGCGAGGAGAGAAGTACAGAGAGATAAAAAGCGACGAAGATGCCGAATTTGAGAAAGAGTACGAGTTCAATGTTGAAGAAATAGAGCCAACGGTATCTTTCCCACACACAGTGGATAACACTCGCACAATAACTGAAGCAAAGAAGATGAATGTTAGAATAGACCAAGTGTATATTGGCACTTGCACTAATGGTAGAATTGAAGACTTGCGCGTAGCTGCAAAAATAATTGATGGGAATAAGGTAAACAAGAAAACTCGTCTCATTGTTATACCAGCATCGCGCAGGGTTTACATACAAGCACTGAAAGAAGGCTTACTTGAGAAATTTGTAGAGGCAGGCGCCGCTATAGAATCGCCGGGGTGTGGTCCATGTGTGGGCATTCACAAAGGTGTGCTTGCAGACGGTGAGCGTGTGCTGAGCACGCAGAATCGCAACTTTAAAGGAAGAATGGGCAACCCCAATGCGGAAATTTACCTTGGCTCGCCTGCCACTGCAGCCGCAACAGCGATTGAAGGAAAGATAGCTGACCCCAGGGAGTATATGTGAGGTGATTATGATGGACAGAATAATTAAAGGTAGAGTTTGGAAGTTTGGTGATGACATATCCACAGACCACATAGCTCCGGGCCGATATTTTCACTTGCGCACCAATCTGCCCGAGCTTGCCAAGCATGTGCTCGAAGATGCAGACCCTGAGTTTCCTAACAAAGTAAAGCCCGGGGATATCATCGTAGCGGGAAACAATTTTGGATTGGGCTCTTCGCGAGAGCACGCGCCGCGAATAATAAAACTTGCCGGTGTGAGCTGCGTCATTGCCAAGAGCTTTGCGCGCATATTTTACCGCAATGCATTCAATATCGGATTGCCGCTTCTCACTGTAGATGCGGACCAGATTGACGAGGGCGACGAGCTGGAAATAGACTTGGAGAAAGGAAAAATAAAAGACCTTACTAAGGGATTGGAGCTACAGAGCACGCCAATACCCAAGTTTATGATGCAGCTTCTGGAAGATGGTGGCATAGTAGAGCACATAAAGAAGAACGGCGATTTCAAGGTGGATTAATTTTTTATCTTTTTTAATTTGCGGGATTCTTA
>JALULR010000043.1 GCA_027056155.1 DHVE2 group archaeon | reverse complement strand
GAATATTACCAGCGCGGACACAACCGCCGCTACATCCAGCCCTAATATGTACTCTCCATACTGCTCCATGGCTCTTGCTATTGCTTTATCTTTATTTTAAGGTTTCGGTTTTATGTGCGTTAATTTTCAGCATGTTGATTTTTGTTTTATTTTTCATATATAAAGTATTATAGACAGTAAATACGGTAATTTTCACCAAAAATTATATGTATTGGTATTTGGGTATGATTATCGATGAGCAAGAGAGTGCGGCGATATGGAGTGCCAGCTGGGGCGCGAGGTGTATATGTTCCAGACTTCGCTGTATCGCTCTGGCAAATAGAATTTAGAGAAAGATATGGCATAGATGTAGACCGTGATGTAGCAAGGGTGATATTGCAGACTAGGTATAGCGAGGGTACTTGGAAATGGAAAAATGCCATAATGAAAATTGAAGAAATACTTATAACAAAGGGTGTGAGCAGAGAGCATGCAATTGCGCTAGCAAAAAATCTGGTAGATTTGGCGTTACAATGAAAAAGAAAGAACTAGAGATTTTGCTGCAGTCGCTTCATAGCTTTGAAAATCCCAAGGCACAGTGGGAGCAGTACATAACGCCAGCGAATATTGCGGCAACCATTCTTTTTATGGCTTATACTTTAGGGGATGTAGAGTCTAAGGGTGTAGCTGAGCTTGGCAGCGGACCGGGTATTTTTTCCATAGGCAGTTGCTTGCTAGGTGCATCGGAGATTCATGCAGTAGAGCTTGATAAAGATGCAATTCTCGTATTAAACAGAAACATCAGCGAGACAAATTGCTCTTCGATTACGGTTCATCACAATGATGTATCAAAATTTTCGATTGCTGTGCACACTGTTTTTCAAAATGTACCATTTGGCTCCCAAAAACGGCACGCTGATTTGCCGTTCATTAAAAAGGCTATGGAATTGGGCAGTGTAGTATATGCACTTCATAACGGAGCTACACGCGAGTTTGTTATACGCAATTATGAGCGTCTTGGTGGAAAGATAACCCATATTAGAAATTTCGAGTTTTACATACCTAAAATTTATAATTTTCATCGTAAAGAGCGTGTAAAGCGAAGTTTTTTGTTTTTAAGAGTAGATACACGTAGAGATAACTTAAAATAATATGCTTTAGATTATGAAATATGGAAAAGCTTGTAGCCAAGGCACGAGTATATTACATAGTTGCTTATGGTCGAGACGCCACAATGTATTCTGATAAAAAGTGGAGCCTTGGCACGCTGTTTTTGACTGAGCGGCGATTGATATTCAAGTACCTTGATAAGTACTCCACTATCCAATATGCTATGATTACAGAGTTAAATGAGAGAGATAAACACCCACATATCTCCCCTCCCATGGGCTGGTCTCGCGGTAGCATATTGGAGTTGCAGCACTATGAAGATGAGTCTAAGCGGCATGTTTTGATAACTTTGATATCTGCGGATTTTGATGTCATAACAAAACTTAAGGCTATAATTGGAGAGTTTGCCCTTCAAGAAGTAAAGCAACTATCCGAGTTGCATTTTAAAGTGCTGCTTCTTCTCTCTATGGGCATAAGAGATGGTGCAGTTATTGGCTATCTTCTAGGCCTGAAATCTGAAGAATATGAAAATATTGTTAAAGATTTAAAGCATAATGGTTTGATTTATGAGAGCATGGAGCTCACCAGCGAGGGCAGAAAGGAAATATACAAACTTAAGAAAAGAATATAAATACCATCGGTATATGCTTTTTTATGATGCTTGAGATAGATGGTTGGCAGGTTGGGCTGAAGTTTTCTGCTGCTCATTTTATACCGGAGCACGGCAAATGCTCGCGGCTCCATGGTCACGATTACGGAGTGCGAATTCGCATATACGGTGAGCAACGTAATGGTATAGTTTATGATTTTGTAGAGCTTAAACATAAAGTTCGAGCAATATGCGACATGCTTGACCATCATGTACTCATTCCTACGGATAACGATGCAGTCTCTGTGACTATAGATGGGGATACGGTGCAAGTTTCACATAACAACAAAAACTATACTTTTCCGAGGGAAGATGTTGTATTCATAAATATTCAAGTTCCAAGTGCAGAGCTTCTTGCTGTGTATATTGGGCGCAAGGTAGTCGAGGAGCTAAGTTTCCCGAATAATGTAAAAGGAGTGGAGGTATGTGTTGATGAGGGCCCGGGTCAAGGAGCATGCGAGTACTATTCACTAGGTGATTAATATGCGAGCAGTGGTGCTTTTGTCAGGTGGTTTAGATTCTACAACTGTGCTTGCTATGGCTATAGACATGGGTTACGAGGTCCATGCTCTCTCTTTCGATTACGGGCAGCGGCATTCAAGAGAACTTGAAAGTGCGAAGAAGGTTGCGGAGCATTATGGTGTAGTTCACAAGATAATTAAAATTGACCTCAGGCAGATTGGTGGCAGTGCACTTACAGATGATATAGATGTCCCAGAGCGCAAAATTGACGATATAGAATCGGAGATACCCATAACTTATGTTCCTGCAAGAAACACCATTCTGCTCTCTTACGCACTTGGTTATGCGGAAGTCATTGATGCAGATGCCATATTTTACGGTGCAAATGCCATTGATTATTCGGGCTACCCTGATTGTCGCCCTGAGTACGTAGATGCTTTTGAGAGAATGGCCAATCTCGGCACAAAGCGGGGTGTGGAAGGGAATAAAATACGCATTGTAGCACCGATTATCCATATGACCAAAGCAGAGATTATAAAGAAGGGCATGGAGCTAGGCGTGCCTTATGAGCTCACATGGTCGTGCTACAGAGGTGGCGCTAAAGCTTGCGGTCGCTGCGATTCTTGCCTTTTGCGTTTGAAAGGTTTTATGGAAGCAGGGTATGAAGACCCAATCGAGTATGAGCACTATCCTGACTTTTACGCGCGCTATATAAGGGAGCGACATAAATGATGTTAGGGCAGTGCTATATCTGTGGAAAGCCAGCTAGTCATATTTGCAAGCTATGCGGTAGGCCGGTATGTGACACACATTATATCCCAGAACTTCAAATTTGTACAAAGTGCTATGAAACAGCAAGTTTTGGAGGGAAAGATTAAATAATTCCCCTTGAATTAACCTGCAGTGAAAAACGAGGACTTGGTAGAGACTTTAATTCGAATGAAATATATTACTGATGAAAGGATTAAAAACGCATTTTTGAGCGTAGATAGAAAATATTTTATTCCGGAGGAGTACAGGAGCAAGGCATATTATGATGACCCGTTGCCCATTGGTTACAATCAGACCATTAGTGCACCGAGTATAGTTGCTACAATGCTGGAGCTTTTGGATATTGGCCCAGAGGACAAAATTTTAGAGATTGGCACTGGCTCTGGGTACAACGCTTGCTTGTTGGCAGCTCTCGGAAAGATAGTATATACAATTGAAAGAATTCCACAGCTTAGAGAATTTGCAAAGCAAAACATGCAAAACTGTGCACATCGCGATAAGATAGTATCCCTTCTTGGCGATGGCTCTGAAGGCTATGTGGCAGAAGCGCCCTATGATAAGATAATTGTTACCTGCGGTGCCCCAGAGGTGCCTAGCCCGCTGGTAGAGCAGTTGGCGGTGGGCGGTAGAATGCTCATTCCCGTAGGTGGTACTTTCTTCCAAGAACTGTATATTGTAGAGCGCCGTGATGATGGCATATACCGCAAGATATGGGGTGATGTGGCGTTTGTGCCGTTGATTGGAAAGCACGGTCATAGATGGGCATAAGCTTTGAGCAGAGCCTCTAGCTCGTAAGTGTTTTTAACTATATGGTCTGGCTTATATTTTAGC
>JALULR010000042.1 GCA_027056155.1 DHVE2 group archaeon | reverse complement strand
CGATGAATTTTGGCACATACGACGTTGAGGGATTCCTTGCAGATGGTATCATACATCTCTCAATGGAGCGCGTAGGCAGGACTCTGGGCAGGTACATCTCAGTGATAAAAATGCGCGGTGTAAAGCACAGCACAGATTATTATCCTCTTCTTGTTGATGAGAGGGGGTTCAGGATAGTTTCACACTAACCCCCAATCGGTATCTTTTTATAGCACATGTGTGATTATTCAATATGGATTGTTCAGATTGTAACGATGCAATAATACGCGATTTGAAGCGGGCACTAAGGAGCAATGATATTAAGAGAGAAGTTGTATTTATCATCAAAAAATATGGTAAAAAGAGGGTGAAAAAGGCAGCTCCGAAGAGCGGGTTCTATGTTAGAGCAGGGGAGGCATACTATGTAAAATCCACATCTAATAATAGAGAATCACTTGTTTATAAGATATTTCAGCAAATACTAAACAACAATTTTCGCGGGCTCTGGATAACTAGAGAGAACCCAGATAACTGGGCGATGGCGAGCGTATTGGAAAACACAAAATTTTACTGGCTCACCAATGTAAAAAAAGATACTGCCATAGCACCGAGCAACTTGCCTAAGTTATTGGCCATAATCAAGGATTTTTTGAAAGCACCTGGCCGCAGCGTTGTGGTTATTGACGGCATAAATGCTTTAATATTGAACAATGGCTTTAACTCTGTGTTGAAGTTCATTCAAACTGTGAAAGACGCGGTAAGCGAGAGCCATGGCATACTTTTGATATCCGTAAATATGCAAGCTCTGCAAGCACAGGAGGCGGAGCTGCTTAAAAACGAGCTCATTGATATTACAAAAAGAAAATAATAAAATCCAACCACAGGCGATGGTATGTGCTAAGGAAACACAAATATAATTGCGCAATAGAAAACATTTTTGATAAGTATGCCTCAAATTTTGAGGATAGTTTTGCTACAATTTTACAACATATTCGTAAAAACACTTAAATTCTAGGACCGCTCTTGATAAATATGCATAAATGGGTATGTGATAGAAGTATTTTCATGTATGACGGCACCTTTGAAGGCTGGCTGCACGGCGGGCATTACTTTGTGGTAAAGGTTGGCGCCACTCCCTATACATATAAGAGCGGTGGAGTATATACAGGCATTGGCCCTGACCCCTGCGAGGGGCGCGAAGATATGTGCAATAATTCAAGGTCTCCTGATTCTTGGTGGAACTTCAGGTGCGGAAAAATATGGGTTGAGCCATGCATGGAAGAAATAGAGCTAGCCTCGTGGATTCAAGCTGTGAGGCTTTATGAGGATAGAGTGGAGGAAGCGATGAAATTAGCGAGAGAGGTGCACAACGAGCAGAGAAGAGACAATGGCGCGCCGTATTTAGAGCAGCACATTTATCCTGTGACTCTGACAGTTCTTAGAGCATTTAACCAGCGAGTTCCCAACCGCCGTCGTCCAATCAAGGTTATAGAAGGCGATAAAAGACAAAAAGATACTCTGATTGCAGCGCTTCTCCATGACTCTCTGGAATATAGCCATATCAAAGAAGAAAAGTTGAAAGATGAGTTTGGGGAGAATGTTTATCGCATGGTAAAAATTCTAACGAAGAAAAGACCTTGGGAGACAGAGTACGATGAACACGAATACTATGACCGATTAATGAGCGCGCCCATAGATGCGCTAACTGTAAAATTTGCAGAAAGAGTGAACAATCTATTCTCCTTGCAGTACACGAGCGAAGAGGAAAGAAAAAAATATATCGAGGAGACAAAAGAGCATTATCTGCCCATGGCAAAGGAGCGCTCGCAGTATTTTTATCTGTGGCTTCAAGAGGTGCTAAACTCGATGGGCGAGTATAAACAGTCGCGATAAAACATTCGCAATAACATTTAAATATCATCTATGCTGGTCTTACATAATTTTATGAGATTATGAGGTGGAAACATGAGTATTGATAAGAGTATGCTAGGCTTTGACTGGAGCAACGAGAGTGAGTGGCATGAGTTGAAAAAAGATGTGCAGGTGCTTTACGACGCGCTAACACTCTATATGGAGAGCATGGCCTATTTTCGCTCTCTAAACATGGTGGATATAACATACGGAAGTGCAAGAACAGACGCCTTTTTTAACATACGCACCGTACCCGCTTGGAGCGACTTTATGCGCGATATATATGGCACAGCGGTCATAGAGATTAGGGATAACCTCGCTCAGGAAAGCACTAGAATTATGAACACCACACTAGGAGGCTCCGGCGGTAGCAGTTTTTACGCTATAATGAGAAGGGCTTACGAGCTCCTAACTTCCGCAGGATTTAATTCAAACGCGCACTTGGAAGATTACCCGCAGGAAGAGCATTTACTCAAGATTGCCGAGTCACTTATCAGAGGTATTGTGAAATTATATCCCGCGGTCAACAGAAAAGCATTTTTTCTCATATCTCTCGAGAACATACCGAAGAAATACGCAGAGAATATGTACGGCTCGCTCTCTGAGCTTCCAGAGTTCTTGCAATGGACACAATTAAGCAAATGGAGCAATGTCTCCGAGGATTGGCAAATATATAAATTAAGTGCAGAGCCGTGGTCTGGCATTGCCCGTGCTCTAAAACTCCTGTTTGGTTTGGAGCTCGAAGAGCGGTGGTGGAACTCGGCGGTGGAGATGTGGTCTATTTTATCCCGATACATTGGCGAGGACCTGCGCAAAATGTATATACGCGAGGCAAAGCAATCGCTCATAAGAGCGTACATAGAAACAGAGCTATCAAAATTTGTCTCTGGTGTGGACGAAGAGAGCTTTCTATTCGCAGATGCAATGCTCAAATCGATAGATGAGTTCAAAGTATGGAATCTCGTTGTGGCGGACATTGGTTCATGCTCGATTAATATGGAAAACGAAGCTCTGATAAAATTCGCAGCACCGCAAATGTTCTTAGGTATAGGAGATTTCTATCTGAGCGAAGATAACTACTGGATGCTTGGCTTTTATATCCCCGAGCGCATGGTTAATAATACCACAAAACTCAAAGCTCCTGCTGTGAGCGTGAAGACGAGCTTTTCAGAGCTTGGAGCGGTCATGCCGCCTCACTGGGAGCTGCACTTGCTGAAAAACATACTTAATAACATTGATTTCCACCTACGCTGGGTGCAGGAGATGGAAGAATAGATAAAAGTGAAAAATAGAAAAAATCACAGCTCGTGCAGGGTTCTCGCCATAACATCGTGAGCGAGGTTTATCTCGTCCTCGGTAATTACGAGTGGGGGGCGGAATCTTATGCCACGAGCACCGCTCTTGAGCACAAGCAACCCGTTGCGGTACGCCTCAGAGAAGAACTTATCTCTCATTTCAGTAGTGGCGAGATCGAAGGCGTCAAATATTCCACGGCCACGCACGTTGCTCACCTTATCTGGGTATTTCTCCTGTAGCTCGTGAAGCATCTTTAGCATTGCATCGCCCATCTTCGCTGCGTTATCCACTAGATTATCCTCATGTATGATTTCGATAATTCTCTGCGCCTTCACCATGTCAACTATGTTTCCGCCCCATGTGGAGTTGATTCTGCTGGATACATGGAACACATTGTCTTCGACTTCGTCAACCTTCGCACCGACCATTATGCCGCATACTTTCATCTTCTTTCCAAAAGACATTATGTCCGGCTGCACATCGAAGTGCTCGTGGGCCCACCACTTGCCAGTGGCACCAACACCTGTTTGCACCTCATCAACGATGAACATTATATCATTTTTCTTCGTTATTTCTTCCACTGCTTTGAAATACTCCTTGCGGAAATGATTGTCACCACCCTCACCCTGAATGGGCTCCATGATGAACGCGGCTATATCGTCTTGATGCTTGTCAATGGCTTCTTGTATCT
>JALULR010000041.1 GCA_027056155.1 DHVE2 group archaeon | reverse complement strand
GGAGAAGAAGAGAATTCTAATATTAGGAGCCGCAGGTAGGGATTTCCACAACTTTAATGTGTTTTTCAGAAACAACCCAGAATACGAAGTAGTTGCTTTCACTGCAACGCAGATACCAGATATTGAGGGAAGAACGTACCCCGCAGAGCTTGCAGGCGAGCTGTACCCCAACGGCATACCAATCCTTGCAGAGGAGAATATGGAGAAAATAATCAAAGACAAAAAAGTTGATGCAGTAGTCTTCGCGTACAGCGATGTGCCACATGAGCATGTTATGGACCTTGCCTCCAGAGCACATGCCGCTGGAGCAGATTTCTGGCTTCTCGGGCCAAAGAGCACAATGCTAAAGAGCACAAAGCCAGTTATTGCAGTTACAGCAGTAAGAACTGGAAGCGGAAAGAGCCAGACTTCAAGAAAGGTTTTCAAGCTTCTGCGCGATAAGGGCCTGAGAGTTGTCTCAATTAGGCACCCTATGCCCTACGGTGATTTAGTAAAACAGAAAGTGCAGAGATTCGCAAGCTACGAAGACCTAGATAAGAACGAGTGCACAATTGAAGAGAGAGAAGAATACGAGCCGTACATAGACATGGGCGGAGTGGTATATGCCGGAGTTGATTACGAAGCTATATTGCGTGAGGCGGAGAAGGAAGCAGATGTAATAATATGGGACGGAGGAAACAACGACTTTCCTTTCTACACTCCGGACCTGTGGATTGTCGTTGCTGACCCGCATCGCCCCGGGCACGAGATGAAGTACCATCCGGGAGAGACGAATTTCAGGGCTGCAGATGTGATAATAATTAACAAGATGGACACCGCAAACCGTGACGATATTCAAGAGATTTTTGACAGCATCGAAAAAGCGAACCCCGATGCAATAGTAGTAGAAGCAGCCTCGCCCCTATTCGTGGACCACCCAGAGATGATTAAAGGCAAGAAGGTGCTCGTAGTGGAAGATGGCCCCACACTTACCCACGGAGGCATGAGATACGGCGCGGGCTATGTTGCCGCTAAGAGATTCGGAGCGAAAGAGATTATAGACCCGAGACCGTACGCTGTGGGCTCAATCGTGGACACATACAAAAAATACACCCACCTACATGTGATTTTACCTGCAATGGGCTACGGAGAAAAGCAGATGAAGGAGCTAGAGGAAACAATAAATAACGCAGATGTAGATGTAGTAGTTAGCGGCACGCCAATCGACCTGAACCGCGTGGTAAAAGTGAACAAGCCCATTGTGCGCGTGCGCTACGAGCTCGATGAGATAGGCGAGCCAAACCTCAATGGCATAATTGACGAGTTTTTGAAGAAACACAACCTCTCTTAATTTTTTATATTTTAAATTTGTAGAGCCACACTGCAAGCTTTCCAAATTGTATCTTTCTTTTCTCGAGAACTGTGAAATAATGTTCGAATTTTTCGTAGGGTGTGATTATGACAATATTTCCGCCGGAAAAATGCTCTTCTAGCTCCAAAGCAAAGTTTTCGTAAAGCTTGAAGATTTCTTTTTTTTTTTTTTCTCTCAGCCCGTACGGAGGGTTTGTTATTATTAATTTTCCAGAATCTACGTATCGATGCAACTTCTCTGCGTTGCCTAGGGTGCAAGAGATACGTGCTTTTGCAGCCCTTGCGTTATCCTGCGCACCAACAATGTACCTTTTGTTTATGTCAATGCCGTAGTACTTCCCTTTATTCTCTTTTTGCCCTTTATTTTCTCTCATATATTCTACTTGCTCATTGAATTCCTCTTTTAGCTCAGAAATATTTGAGAATTGAAAAGTTCTAAACACATTTAGCGTCTTGCTCCAGTGATTATAAGCTTCTATCAATATTGTACCCGAGCCGCAAAATGGGTCTATTATTTCACGCTCACCACCAATTTTTACCATTGCATTAGCAATAAGCGGGTTTAGCGAGGCAGGGTGTCTAAACCTAAAATAACCTCTCTCTCGTAATGGCGCTCCAGTGGTATCTAACCCAACTATGCTCATATTGTCCTTTATATACGAGAAAATCAAGTATTTACCCTTCTTAACTTCTTTTGCAGCTTTGCAGAGCTGTTTCATTTTATTCATCAAATATTCTCTTATTTTTTCCCTACTCATGGGCGAGTTTTCTATGTGCATAGATAGCGAGCATTCTTCTGCATTTTTTAAGAAATCTGGTAACTCTAATTCTTCTTCATTTCCTAGCAGGCCTTTTTGAAGTATTATTACTACTCTTTCAATATTCTTAGCCAGATAGTTTGCTCGAAATATAAGCTCTCTTGAGCCCTCATATATTATGTAGCCTGCGCCTATCTCTTTTATTTTACCACCTATGCCTTCGATTTCTTTTGCGGCTATGTCTTCTAGTCCCTTAACAGTATCTGATAGAAACTCCACAGTACACTAACGCTTGGTGCGTAATTAATGTTTCTCATTATTCTAGTTTCCCGTTTTTCTCACCATTCAACTAATCATTTCTCAGCTTTTTAACCATGTATTTTATCATTTTGTTTATCACATGCATTCAACTCATTGTTTCGGAAAATTAATATAAGTTCCAAGACCATACTCATTTTTACCGAGGTATGCTAGAAGGTGATGAGGTATGAAATATGTTATAAAAAGAGATGGGAGAGTTGTAGAGTTTGAAGTATCGAAAATAAAAGATGCGGTGCTGCGCGCTATGGATTCAATATACAAAAAAGAGGAGAACGAAAGAGATGCTGAGCTAGTGGCAAGGCGAGTTGCAGAGCAAATAAAGGAGGGAAAAATAAGCGTGGAAAAGATACAAGATTTAGTTGAAGAAACATTGATGGAGCTTGGATTTAAGAAGGTTGCAAAAGAGTATATACTGTACCGCGCTGAGAGGAAGAATTTGCGCTATGCTAAGAAAATAATAGGAGTGGAAGACGACTTAAAGCTTACATTAAACGCAGTTAAGGTTCTCGAAGCGAGATACTTGCTCAAAGATGAAAGGGGCAATATTGTTGAGACGCCAAAGCAGATGTTTCAGCGTGTAGCGCGGTATCTTGCCCTTGTGGAGCTTATGTACGAGCCTGAATTCTATGATGCTTCTGGTGCGCAAGAGCCCAAGCCCATTGAAAATGTGCAAAAGCCAGATGAGCTAAGCATTTGGGAATTTAACATGTTAAAAAGAGCGTTTACCAATCTTGCGCAAGAAGGCCACATGAAAGTTGGATTTTCAGAAATCATTGCTTCGATGGTAGAGAAGCAAAATACTGTAAAACGCGCAGAAGAGGAGTTTTTAGAGATTATGACTTCTCGGGAGTTCATACCTAACTCGCCCACAATGATGAATGCCAACACCAAGCTCGGACAGCTCTCAGCGTGCTTTGTGCTTCCCGTGCCGGATAGCATCGATGGCATATTCGACACGGTGAAGTACGCGGCAATGATACACAAGAGCGGCGGCGGAACAGGATTCGCCTTTTCTAGATTAAGACCGAAAGGAGATGTAGTGGCGAGCACCATGGGCGTAGCCTCAGGGCCTCTCTCTTTCATGCGCGTGTTCGATGTAGCAACGGACGTGATCAAGCAGGGGGGAAAGAGAAGAGGCGCCAACATGGGTGTGCTAAGCGTGCATCACCCTGACATTGTAGAGTTCATCACATCGAAAGATTCCGAGAATAAGGTGCTCAGTAATTTCAACATTAGCGTTGCCATTACTGACGAATTTATGGAAGCTCTGGTGAATGACGATTACTACACATTGAGAAATCCGCGCACAGGCGAGGAAGTGAAAAGAATAAAAGCGAGGCAGGTTTGGAATCTCATAGTGACACAAGCATGGAAGACAGGTGACCCGGGAATGATATTCATCGACGAAATAAACAGGAGGCATCCGGTGAAGCATTTAGGAGAGATAGAG